>JAFBAP010000014.1 GCA_019247695.1 Verrucomicrobiota bacterium
AAGAGGACATGGCGGCAACTCTAAGGTTGACGCTCGCACCTAACCCCCAATGCCGCCGCTCCGACCTCCGACCTCCGAACCCTTTCCCCTTCTCCCTCTTCCCGCCGTGTTCGCCGTGTTCCGCCGTGTTCGCCGTGTGAACTCTTACGTTGTGCCCGCCAAACCCGCTGTGCCCGCCGTGTGACCGAATTCTACCCGGCACACGGCACTACTTCGAGGGCGGCCCGCCGGATCGCCGTGACGGCCAGGCCGATCTCAGCGTCCGTCACGCAGTACGGCAACATCAGGACGATCACGTCGCGGATCGGCCGGGTCAGCAACTGGTGCCGGCGAGCCGCCTGGCAGACTTTTGAGCCGATCTGCTCGCGCCAGTCGAACGGTTCGCCGTTCGGCTGGCCCAGTTCGATTCCGGCGATGAATCCGCACTGGCGGACGGCGCGCACGCACCCTAAGGATTGCAGGCCGGCCAGTTGTTCGCGCAGCACCTCGATTTTGTGCACCAGCCGGCCAAGCGTGTTCTCACTTTCAAACACCTCCAGGTTGGCGAGGGCTACCGCGCACGCCAGCGGGTTGCCCGTATAACTGTGGCCGTAGAAAAAGGTCCGCAGGTCTTCGTAACGCCCCAGGAAACCGTCGAAAACGCGCGCCGTCGTCAGGGTCGCGCCAAGCGGCAGGTATCCGCCCGTCAGGCCTTTGGCCAGCACCAGGAAATCGGGTTGGACCCCTTCGTCGTGCTGGTAAGCAAACATTCGCCCGGTCCGCCCGAAACCGGTCATGACTTCATCCAGGATGAGGAAGACGCCCCGGCGGCGGCACCAATCCTGAAGCCGGACCAGGAGACCGGGCGGCCACAAGCGCATCCCGGCGGCCCCTTGCACCAGGGGTTCGATGACCACCGCCGCGATGCCGGCGTTATCGAGCCTTTCGAGGTCGTCCAGGCCGCTCACCCGCGTTACGGGAAAATGGTGGGCGGCGAAGCGGTCGTGAAACAGGGAGATGCCTCCAAGGCTCGATGCACCGAATGTGTCGCCGTGGTAGGCGTGATCGAAAGCCGCAAACCCGGTTCGTTGCGGCTGGCCATTCTGTTGAAAATATTGAATGGCCATTTTCAAGGCCACCTCGATACCCGTCGAGCCGTCGTCGGAGTAGAAGACCCTGGTGAGGGCCGTGTCCGCCACCAGCGAGACCAGGCGTTCGGCCAGCAGCGCGGCAGGCGCATTGGTCAATCCCAGGAACGACGCATGGGCGAGCTGGTCCGCCTGCGTATGCAAGGCACGGCTCAGGCGTGGATGCTGATGCCCGTGCAGGTTGGTCCAGATCGAGGAATTGCCGTCGAGGTAGCGGTGACCCCGGTCATCCTGGAGCCAGGCGCCCTGCCCTGAGGTAACCAGAACCGGTTCCTGGGCCAGCCACTCCTGCATCTGGGTAAACGGATGCCACACATGACGCCGGTCCGCTTGCCGGGCGCGAGAGTAAGGGGGGATCATGGCTCGAGGGTGGGACCGGCGGGCGGGACGGGCGGGGCGGCCGCTTCACTGCGCAAACGCCCCAGCTCGCGGTCAGCCCAGACGACGTCGTCGTAAGCCGCCCTCCGGCGCTGGTATTTGCGAAACAGGATTTCACGAAATTCGGTCAAATCATCCAGCAGCGGCTCCTCGTAGTAAGTCCAGCGCTCCTCGTCGGCACGTTTGCCCTGGAACCGCCAGCTTCCGCCTTGTTTGATGACTCGGACCTCGCGCTTGCAGCCGTCCGCAAGTTTCTGGGTCCAGGCATGACGGTTGTGCATAGTGCGGCAACTTTAATTTGCGGCGGGGAACAGTCCACGGTAATTCGAAACCCTTGCGTTCTGGTTGGCCGATCCTCTGTTATTTGTTATCGACATTGCTGCTGGGAGCATTGCTCGCGCCGCCCCTCTTTTATGTCGGCCAGCACGCGGCGACGGTTCCCGCCTTGGGGTTCCTGGCCGAATCGGATTTTCGCCGTTACTTCAACCGGGCGATCCTGGCCGGCGCGCTGATCTCGTTTTATCCCCTGCTCCGCTGGGTGGGCTGGCGCAACCTCAGCGGCCTGGGGCTAAGGCCGGACCCTCACCGTTGGCGGCACCTGGCCGGCGGCTTTCTGATCTCGTTCGTGACGATCATCCTGCTTGGAATTGTCCTCACCAATTTCGGCATCTACCACTGGAAACGCCCGCTGCCCTGGAACCTGCTGCCGCGGGTGCTCGCCAGCGCCCTGACCGTTGGCGCGCTGGAAGAAGGCCTGTTCCGCGGCCTCTTCCTGGGGGTCGCAAAGCGGCATGCCCGGCCGGTAACCGCGGCGGTGTTTGTCTCGGCGCTCTTTGCGATCCTGCATTTCCTCAAGCCGGTTGAAGATGCCTCGTTACCGGTGCGATGGTATTCGGGCCTGGCGCTGATTCCGCAGATCTTCGGCCAATTTACCGAGCCGCAACTCGTGGTGGCCGGTTTCACGACGCTTTTTGTGCTCGGGATGATGCTCGCCCACGCCACCCTGCGCACCGGATCGCTCTGGCTGAGCATCGGGCTGCACAGCGGGCTGGTATTCGGCAAAATGGGTTTCAACAAGCTTGCCAAACGGGTCGCGGACACGATGCCGTGGTTCGGACCCGACCTGACGATCGGCCTCGGGTCGGTGCTGGTCCTTCTTTTCGTCTGGTTTCTAAGCTGGTACTTCTTTCTGCGTGAACGCTCTTTTGCGTCCGTGGTGGAACACGCTCGTTGAGCTGCTCTACCCGAGCCATTGTTTCGGTTGCGGCCATGCGGTCGAAGAAGGTTGGACGTTGTGCGCCCCCTGTGAGGGTCAGGTGCGGCGCATCCGCCCGCCTTGCTGCTCGATTTGCTCCCGGCCGTTTCCCGGGTCGGTCGAGGTCGTGCCCCGATGCACCAACTGCGAGGACCGGACGTTCGCCTTCGAATCGGCCGTCGCCGTCGTCCAGGCACAGGGTTTGACCCGGGAACTGATCCACCGGTTCAAGTACCAGCGCCAGTTTCACCTGCGGCGCGTGCTCGGCGCCTGGCTGCTCGCCGGATTCTCGGATCCCCGGCTGGAAGCGGAACCGGTGGATGCAATGGTGCCGGTGCCGCTCCACCCGGTCCGGCTGCGCGAGCGCGGTTATAACCAGGCCGAAGCCCTGGCTTCGATCGTAAGCAAGCAGACTGGCGTGCCGGTCTGCCCTTGCCTGCGGCGGGTCCGCTACACCTTGACCCAAACGCGGTTTGACCGGGTCCAGCGCAGGCGGAACTTGCGTGGCGCCTTTGCGCTGCGCAAGAATACGGGCGTCAGTGGCAAACGATTACTCCTCATTGATGATGTCCTCACGACCGGATCGACCCTGCACGAATGCGCCGCCGTACTGCTGGACCACGGCGCACGATCCGTGCGGGCGCTGACCGTTGCCCGCGGCTGACGACAGACAACCCCTTATGGCAATTTTCCCGAAACCGTCTCTTAAACTCGGAAATCTGAAAAAGCGCGATATGCCCGAAGGCCTCTGGCAAAAGTGTCCGGAGTGCGGTGAGGTGATTCACAACCTGGAGCTCAGCGGAAACCTGAAGGTCTGCCCCAAATGCGACCATCATTTCACCCTCTCGGCTGCCGAACGAATCCAAAACCTTTTGGACCCGGAAACGTTCCAGGAGTTTGACGCCGAGCTTACGTCCGTTGACGTCCTCAACTTCAAAGGGGTTGCCACCTACCAGGATCGATTGAAAAGTTACCAGGCGAAAACCGGGCTGCGAGACGCCGTGATCAGCGGGTTCGGGTCGATCGCAGGCCACCGCACCGGGCTGGCGGTGATGGACTTCAATTTCCTGGCGGCCACCATGGGTTCGGTCGTGGGCGAGAAGATCACCCGCATGGTCGAGCGCAGCACGGCCGACCGCCGGGCCGTGGTGATCGTTTCCGCTTCAGGCGGTGCACGGATGTACGAAGGTATGCTCAGCCTGATGCAGATGGCTAAAACCAGCGGCGCGCTGGCGCGGCACGCTGAAGCCCGGCTGCCGTACCTCTCGATTCTCACCCATCCTACCACGGCGGGGGTGATGGCCAGTTACGCTTCCCTGGGCGACCTGATCCTGGCCGAACCAAAATGCATGGTCGGCTTCGCCGGACCTCGCGTGATTCGCGAGACCACGCACCAGGAGTTGCCCCCCGGCTTTCAGACGGCCGAGTTCCTCAAGGAGCACGGGTTTATCGACTTGATTGTCCACCGGCGCGACTTACGTTCGACGTTGGCCAGAATCCTCGACTACCTGGGGGCATAAACCTTTCCCGCCTTGAGCGCTACCTGCCGTGCCGCCCTCAAATGGCTCTTCGGTTTACAAAGCCGGGGCGTAAAGCTCGGGCTGGATAACGTCCGTGCGCTCCTGGGCGGTCTCGGTCATCCGGAAGCCGGCCTCCGTTGCGTGCACGTGGCCGGCACGAACGGCAAAGGTTCGGTCTGCGCAATGGCCGCTGCCGTGACGCGTGCCGCCGGCGTGCGAACGGGCCTTTTTACCTCACCGCACCTGGTGCGATTCAATGAACGCATCGAGGTCGACGGCGTGCCGATCTCCGATGACGAGATCGTCGACGGGCTCTCGACCATCCGTTCTCAGGTCGAGGTCCATCCGGCGACCTTTTTCGAAATCACGACGGCCCTTGCGTTCTGGCATTTTCAGCGCCGGCAGGTTGATCTGGCCGTGCTTGAGACCGGGCTGGGTGGAAGGCTGGACGCCACCAACGTGGTGCAACGGCCCCTGGGCTCCGTGATCACGGCCATTGACCTGGACCACCAGTCCATTCTTGGGCAGACCCGCGTCGAGATTGCCCGCGAAAAGGCAGGCATCATCAAACCCGGCGTCCCGGTCGTATCCGGGCCGCAGGTCGCGGAAGTCGCCGCCGTGCTGCGCCAGATCGCCGGGGAACAGCATGCCTCGCTGAGTTTCGTGTCGAAGCCCGTCGCCGGGTATGAAGTCGGGCTGTTCGGTTCGCACCAGCGGTTGAACGCCGCCATCGCTCTGGCCGGACTGAGCGCGGCAGGGTTTGACCTGCCGGAAACTGCCGTCCGCCGTGGCTTGCGGGACGTATCCTGGCCGGGCCGTTTCCAAATGGTGAGACCCGGGCTGGTCATCGACGGCGCGCACAACCCGGCGGCCAGCCGGCGGCTCGCGGCGACCTGGCAGGAATACCGCCCCCAGGAGCGGCCCCTGGTGATCTTCGGCGGTTTGCGCGATAAAGCCCTCTCTGAAATGGTCGCCGCGCTGGGGGATATCGCGGCGGAATTTTTCCTGGTCCCCGTGAATAACGCGCGCGCGGCCGACCCGGGACAACTCGCGTCCTCCCTGCCGCCCGGCATTCCGCACCGGGCCTTCGGCTCCGTCGCAGACGCGTTGCGCGCCGCCGAGGGACGCCGGAATGAGGTTCTGGTAACCGGTTCGCTTTTCCTGGTCGGCGAAGTCCTCGCTATCCTCGAAGGGCCGGGCGGCCGACAGGAACGCAGCGAGCAGTGATTGACAACGCGCCTTAAAAACGTTGTGATGCGGCCGTGAACGCCGGCCTTTCCGCGATCCGACCTGAAGAAACGCCCTACCTCTGCCACCCCGGTAGCCAGGGTGGGATTATGTGCGTTTTTCTCCTGGAGGCGCCGCCGCGCTCCAAAGCCATCCCCTATTCCTGTCTGCTCTCGATTGATACCCTGGGCGAGCACACCATTGCATTGCGTTATACTCACGCCGACGTATTCCTGTCGCTCGGGCGCACTTTCGCCGGCCGGAACCAGTTACTGGACGATTTCACCAGCTGCAGGGTGGCACTCCTCCGCGCTTCCCCCACCCTCAGGATAGAAATCCGAACCGACGCCGTTGAGGAACGGCCGGAAAAGTTTTGAGTGACGGGTAGGGTTTGCAGTTCGGAGTTCGGAGTTCGGGGTTCGGAGGCGTCATCGAACCGGGTCCAACCTTTCCGTGAAACACGCTCACACGGCACCCACGGCGGGTGTGGCGGGCACAACGTAAGAGTTCACACGGCGACCACGGCGAGCCACGGCGACCACGGCGGAAAGGCAGGAATCATCCGCAGAACACGCAGAACACGCAGAAGAACGCAGAAAAGAGAATACATCCACAGATTACACAGATTGACACAGATTAAGGGCACACGGCGCCACGGCGGAAGCCATGCCACCCGGCGCCTCTTCATTTGTGGCATTCTCTGCCGCTCCGAACCTCGAACCCCGAACTCCGAACGCTTTTCCCTTCTTCCCGCCGTGTTCGCCGTGGCCCGCCGTGTTCGCCGTGTGAACGCTTACGTTGTGCCCGCTCTCTTCCACCGTGCCCGCCGTGTGCCCGACACCCGCCACCCTTACTCACGGCAGCCCCACCGGTTTATCATGGCGTTATTGATCCCGTGCCGGACCACCGGGTGGCGCACAGAAATGTAGAAGTGCAGCCATGGCGAAAGCTCGCCGAGTTTTTTCCGGTAGAGGCTGCGCAGCCGGGTAATTTCCTCGAGTAGGACGTCGCCGCTGAGGTCCGTTTGCCGGCCGGACCGCACCATCTGCTCCGCGGTTACTTCCGCGATTTCCAGGCAATACCCGATGACCTTGGCTACCGTTACGGCGCTCAGGCCGCCCGGCTCGGCAATCGTCCGCTCGGCGATGAACCGGGAATAATTATCGATCGACAAGCACCGGCATCGCCACTTGTCGCAGGCATCGGTTCGCGCCAGCGGAAAACGCGCATGGGCCAGAAAGTCAGTGAGACCCCAGCGTATCCTCGGAGCGGGAGGCTCCGCAAAATTGTACGCGAAATTGAGGCTTATCCGGCTGATCTCGATCAACTCATCGGCCGACAACTCTCGAAATCGAGCCACGCCCGGTTGCCCTGCCAACTCATTCATGCCGCAGCACCGGTGTGCGAGGTGCCGTCCAACCGGCCCGGGCTAAGAACCGGCCCCGTTCGAACGGGTTTTTCTCTTCTTTTCCCGAATTTCAAACGCCAGGGACAACACGCGGCGGTACTTTGCCTGGCCAACGGCCACCAGTTTGAGGTGGAGATCTGTCTTCTCGTTGATTTCATGGAGCGCCCGGTCGATCGCGCGCTGCTTCAGGTTCGGCCAATGCACCAGGCATTTCTCGCTGATGATGTTGCCCTGAGCATCACGCACTTCATCGACGCCCAGCACCTTCCGAATGTGCGGAATGGAAACCCGTTTAAGCCCGACGTGCCGCCAGTTCCACGCCCATTCGTACAACCGGATCGAGTACTGGCTCGCCAGTTTGACGCTGGCCCGCTCGGCGTCCGCCTCCTGGTGATGCCGGAGCCGCTCCAGGTGCGAATGCAAACCGGGATCGATGTGCAGCACCATCTTCTTGTCGACCATCGTGATTGAACTCAACCATCGCGCATAAAGCACCGAGTTCTGCTTGTCGTCGTTGTGCAAGACCAAGCGATGGTAGGTCAAAAGTTTCATTGCTGCGGATTGCAAATCAAAATCGTCAAAATCGAACGCGGTCACGCCCGGTTTTAATCGTTCAACGATCTCCAACACGATTTGCCGCTCGTCCGGCGTCAGCTTGTAAAACGCCTCAATCAGGTCATCTCCAAACCCAAGCTGCGCTTCGGGCTCCGGAGCTGGCAACGCGCCAAAAACTTTGTTGTATTTACGCACTTTACTTTTTCCAGCTAAGGATGTTACACATCCTATACATCATTTCGTTTTTCCGAAGAAACTAAAAATGGTCAGCACGAAGGAAAGTCGTCAGGCGGCGGGCACGGAAATATCCAAATGGTCGTTTTCAGCGGATGGCAAGCCGCTGTCGTTAGATGAATTCCTGGAAGGTTACCGCAAGCAGGGGACGTTTTTTGAAGGCAAAGAACAGTGGCTCAAAGGGGTTAACCGGGTCACCTGGGAGAATTTCTTTTTGGTCTGCACCGAAGAATTGGACGACATCTCGCAACGCGCTGCAAAGATGTTGATTCAATACTGTCTAGAAATTTTGGAAGATGTTGCTTCACGGATCCGCGGGCCCGTTTCCGCCCCCAAGCTCGCCGACGCCATGAAGCGCGAGTTCGATGAACAATACGATAACCCGGTTTACCAGTTTCAGTGGGCCATGCGCCACGACGCGGTACGGGAGGCGGTCACCAACGCCGTGCTTAATCGTTGGGGCAAGTAAACGGCCCCCCGCTCACCACCTTCATCCGCCGCGGTAAGGCCACCGGCCGCCGGCCGTCACCAGGCCGTTTTTTTGGCCACAAAGATTAAACTACGTTTTTATGATTTGTTATTTACACCGGCCGGTCCCCCCGCTTCAATGGCTCGACCATGGCCGTGACGCGCGCCCCCTCCCCGCCTGACGCGAATCCCGCGCCGGCCACTACCTCGCAACAAGAACAGCAACCGAAGCGGGGCCGGCTGAAGCCGAACCCGGACCAGCGGCCGATCCGCCGCGACCGGATCGGATTTGTTTCCTCGCCGGCCTTGCTCGCGGCGTGGGTCCTCTGCTTCGGGCTGGCCTGGTGGACCCTGCCCGTACTGGGCGGGTGGGCGCTGCTGCCGCTCTTCGTCCTCCCTACCGTGGCGTGGTACGCCGCCCCGCCGGGCCGGGCATCCCGGGTCACCGCCCGGCTCGGCGGGCTAAGCTGGAACCGAAGCGACTTTTGCCGCGGCTGGCTCATCACCGGCGACACCGGCGCCGGCAAGACCTTCGCCATCAACACCCTGCTGCATTCGGTCTTTGCGCACGAGCCGGACTGGGGAGGCTTGTGCTGCGACGAGAAAGGCATCTATCACGAGACGCTGGTCACCATGGCCGCACGCTATGGACGGGAGGCCGACCTGGTACTCCTCCAGACGCGCCCCGATCACGCCGGATCCGGGTGGGCTCCGCCGGCCCGGTTCAACCTTCTTTCCGACGCAACCATCCCGAGCTCAACTTATGCCCAGGCCATCGTCGACACGGCTGCAAACCTGAACGCCGGATCCGAAGACAAAGGGTTTTTCAAAACGCAGGCGCATAAGCAAATCAGCCAGGCCATTCATCTGATGCGCCTCCTTGAACTTACGCCAACCCTGCAGCACGTGAACGAAATCCTGCAATCCGAGCCGATGCTGAAAGCAGCCCTTCAGCGGCTGGAACCGCTGGTGCAGGCAGGCGCGGACGCGGCCCGGCAGTGCCGCGACCATTTCCTCAATTTCATGCGCCAGCCAGTCGAGCAACTGGGCGGGGTGCGCGCGACCGTCGATAACTACCTCGGCTATTTCAGCCATCCTGACATCGTGGAGGTCTTCGGTGCGGAGCAGAATACCTTCGATTTTACCGCCATCGACGCAGGCGCAATCATCTGCCTTTCGATGCCGCAGAAGTTCCAGACCGAGCGCCGGTACGTCACGACGCTCTTGAAGCTCCTGTTCTACACTCACGCGCTTCGCAGGTTCGACCCGCGAGCGCCCGGACACCGCCGGCTCGACGAGGATAACCTTCTCATCTGCTGGCAGGATGAAGCGCAGCGTTTCATGACCGAATCGGATGGAAACGTGGACGTGATCCGGCAAACCCATACGACCACGGTCATGGCCGCCCAGTCCAAGACCTCCTTCCTGCCCGCCCTGCAAACGAAGGAAAAAGCCGAGGTCACCCTGCTCAACCTTCGTAACCGCGTCATTTTCAGGGCTGCCGACCGGGCGTGCGCCGAAAGTTCGGCCGATTTTATCGGCAAGAAGATGCGCTGGAAAAAAACCTATACCCGAAGCAAAGGCCAAACCAGCACCTCGCGCACCAAAGAAGAGGAGTACCTCGTCAAGCCGCACGAACTGATGGCCCTGCCAAAGTTTACGGCCATCGTGAAGCATTGTGAACAGGGCTACCGGAAATGCGTGATTCGTCCCGTTAACCCGGATGGCCAGGTCCCGGACTGGTATCCGGCAGGACGGTGATGGGCAGGGGGGTGGAATGCCACAAATGCCACAAGCGGAAAATGCCGCAACTGCAGCACCCTTATTCCTGCAGTTGAGGGCGCCACGCATCAGCAATCAACGGCCTGCCGCCAATAGCAAATCCCCGAAGGCATACGTTTGATTGCATCGGGCATTCTCCGGTTCACCACATTTGCCCTTCACCTCTTCTGTCCGGTACTGAACAAATGCCAAGAGCCCCCAACCGAAGTCGGTCATTTGCGGCATTTGTGGCATTCTTCTGCTGCTTCCGTTGTGGCATTTGTGGCATTCCCCCCGTTACCCGTTCCGGTGGAACGCAAATTCCCGCGGGTCGAGCTGCGACTGGCACTGGCGCAAGGCCGTCTGAAAATCCACCATTCCCAGGTCGCGACTGGAAAGCATCTGGTCATGCAACTCCTGCTCGTTGCCGCGCATGATCACGGCTTCCACTTTCGGCGCGTGGACCAGGACTTCGCGAACGGCCAGCCGTCCCCCGCCCCGTTTCCGCAGGAGACGCTGATTGATGGCGATCCGGAGACTGCGGGCCAGCACGTAACGCATCTCGGCGGCGCGCTCGGCGGGCCCGAGCAGCAGGTAGCGTGAGATGGCTTCGACCACGCTTTGCGCGTGCAGGCAGGAGATGACGAGGTGCCCCGTCTCTACGGCCTGGAGGGCGGTAACGGCCGTGTCGGCATCCCGGATCTCGCCGAGCATGATGACGTCGGGATTTTGCCGGAGCGCTTCTTTCACGCCTGCCGCGTAAGATTCAACATCGATCCCAACCTCACGCTGGATGACTTCCGCGCGACGGCACTGGAACTCGAATTCGACCGGGTCCTCAATGGTGATTATCTTGGCGTCGCGCTTGCGATTCAAGACCTCGAGCAGCGCGGCGATCGTGGTGGTCTTGCCGGAACCTGTCGGCCCGGTTACCAGCACCAAACCATCCGGCAAGTTCAGGAATCGGTCGACCAGGGCAGCGGATAACCCCAGTTGGTCAGGGTCGTCCGGAGGGGCATCCGGCAACGGACGCAGCGAGGCGAACAAGTCGCGGCGGGATCGGGCGACATTGACCCGGAACCGTTTTCCGTACAGGGCCGCGGTGAAATCGAGGGCCGCGAATCTGGCGGTGACCAGCGGCAAGTCACCTGCGGGCGCCGGCGCTTGCGCCAGGAGCGCGCGGATCATGGCCTGCACCTCCTCGCAAGTCAATGCGCCGTCTTCAGCAAGGCGGGTGACGCGACCGTCCAGCCGGGCCGTAATCTGATTTTGAAGCAGGGAGACGTCACTGACTTCGTGGTGCCGCACGAAGTCCACGATCACTCGAAAGCGTTGCTGTTCCTGGCTGCCTGGGTCTGGGGTCACGACGTAATGCTGCCGCCTGCTGGTCCGGTGTTCCTGCCCGCCCGGGTGAAAACTTCTCCCGGGTGAGGGCGGCCCGCGCCGTCTCGGGCTAACGCGGATTTATTTTGGCGCTGTTCTGCGGGTGAACCGGGCAGATGACGGGCGCATTCAGGTCGCTCCAATTCTCGTAATCTGCGTTCGGGTTATGGGGGCAACGCGGAACGCCGAAACGGAAGTAACGGCGAAATTCATCGACGTTCATGGCCGTGGCCGTCCCCACGTGATCCCGGGAATATTCGTCCTTTGCCGCCTCGATCAACAGCATGTTAGCCAGGCATTGCTTCTCGTCCTGCCGGTCAAGCGTTCCGAGAACGGCAACGGTCACGACCCCGCTGACGGCGGCAATTATCGCCAGGACAACCAACAGTTCCACCAGTGAGAAGGCGCGTTCGGCGGCCAAGCAAGAGCACTTGCGCGGTTGGGGCATCTGACAATCTATATCAGCGGTAGGCTTCATAGTTTCCAAGCTCATCCTTGGTCAGAAAGTCCTGTAGAACTTTCTGGGTAACCTGGTTGAGCGCTTTGAAGACGTTGGTGCCGGTCAGACAATCACCGGCCAGGCGGGGTAAACGCCGGCGCCCCACTTCCAGAAACAGGTCGAGCGCTTCGACCGGAACGAGTTCTGACTTCGGCAGGTCGCGCTTATTGTAGAAGGCGGTCACGGCCAGGTCCGAGAGGTCACGCTCCATCCCTTGCAGATTCTCTTCGAGGTTTTTCAGGCTCTCGATGTTTGCCGGCAGGCGGTTCCATTGCGAATCGACGACAAAGACCAAGCCGTCCACGCCACGGAGCACGAGCTGGCGCGTTGAGTTATACATGACCTGCCCCGGCACAGTCCAAAGCTTGAAACGCACCTTGAAGCCCTTCACCGTTCCGCCGTCGATCGGCAGAAAATCAAAAAACAACGTGCGATCGTTCTGCGTAGGAAGCAGCAGCAGTTTTCCCCGGTCCTGGGCGTCAACCCGCTCGTGAATGTAGCCAAGACTGGTGGTTTTGCCGCCGAGCGCGCACCCGTAGTACACAATTTTGAACTCAACCTCTCCCTTAACGAAGTTGATGAATGACATAATCGCGAGCTGCCGGCAGCCGCACGGCATGAGTGGTTTTCATGGTCCCCAGGTGCTGACTGCTGACTATCTTAACGGCGCAGGATTTACAACCCTCCGGTTCGGCCGGGGGCGACGATCCTGGAGGGCGTGTGATGCCGGGGCGGTGAACTCGGCCATGCCGGGGCTTCCGGCCCATTCCCGCTAATGATCAATGACGGTCCTGAACCCGATCCGCGCGTCCCTGGTCACAGGGCTCAGGTGCAGTATCCGCCGGGTCAGGTCGGCATTCTCGTTGCCGAAATTGCCGCCTTTGATGACGGGGGTCCCGTCGGCGTCAAACGACGCCGTCCATTCGGAAACGTTGCCGGCCATGTCGTACGCGCCGTACGGACTCCGGTCGATCTTCCAGGCCGCCACGTCACCCGGGCCGGGAACGGCGACCCGGTTCGGGCCGGCCAGATTGGCCGCATCCGGTCGTGGTGCATTGCCCCACGGGTAGTGCCAGCCGCCCGGGCCTCGGCCGGCCTTTTCCCATTCCTCTTCGGTCGGTAACCGGCGTCCGCGCCAACGGGCGTAAGCATAGGCGTCGAACCAGTCGACGCAGGCAGCCGGGGCATTCGGGGTAACCTGATGGCCATGAAATTTCGAATAGCTGAACGCGGCCCGGCTGAACTCGTCCCACTCCGGGCTGCGGTGGGTTTTACCCCGGGGCTGATTCGGGTGATCGTAGTCGGTTCGGTCACCGACCTGGTCGAGAAATAAAGCGTACTGCCAAACCGTTACCTCGGTGGCATCGATGCGGAAGGCGCGGGTTGACCTGATCTGCCCGTCCTGAAAAACGAATTCACCGGCCGGCACCAATACATCCGGGAATTCTTTGGGACGCCAGTAGCGTCCCTCCGGCGCCGTGCCGAGCATGCGATGATGAAACTGCACCCACGTCGTGTGAATGGCGTGACGGCACTCGACGCACACCGTCCCGGCAACTGCGCCGGCGATACCCAGAAGGCCAAACCGCCAGCGGCGTTTCGACCGGCGCGCCTGCTGATGACGGCGCCTTCTGGCCATAACTTCGACGAGCAGGCCGGCCGTTCCCGGCAGACCCGCAGACGAGCCTTCACCAACTCCCGTCCCTCCCGGCAAATCGCGATGTTCCCGCTCATCACGTTTCCGGACCGCTTCCATCAGCACATATTCCCACCCGCCCCGGATCGTTTCAGCAGGAGCCCGCGCGGAAGCATCCAGCAACGTGAAAGTGCCTCGCTTCCAGCAGAGCACTTCCAGCAACGCCGCATCTCCCGACCGGCCATCGGCTTCGGCGTGAACGATGGCGCCGCGCCTCAGGAAAATGCGCCCCTGCTTCTTACCGCTCTGAACTTCCAGGCAGCCGGTGCGCTGGGCAAGGCAGGCCATCTGAATGATGTCGAGCAGTGCAAAATCGTGTATCTGGCCCGAAAATCCTTCGCGATTACCTTCGGATTGCATCCACGCTCGTTCCTGGCCGGGCTTTCCAGCTATAGGCAGGGGGCTATAAGGGTGGCGCTGCCCGGCGGGTGCAGGCCCGCCTCGCACCGGTTCTCCGCCGCTAGACTTTGCGTCGCAATTCTCGCTGGCCCTCCCGGGGGGCGATTCGCACGACCTCTTCCTTGGCGCGGATCGTTCCGGATTTCGACAGCAGGATGGCTACCCATCGCGTCGCCTCAAAATTGGACAGGATGATGACCACAATCACGGTCAACGGCACACAGAGAAACGCGCCGGTCACGCCCCAGAGGGTCCCCCAGAATATCAGGGCCATGATCACCGTCAGGGGGCTGAGGTTGAGGGATTCGCCCATTACATTCGGCTCGACAATATTGCCCATGAGCTGGGCGAGGGCGGTGAGCCCGAATCCGACAATCAACACGGGGCCGAGGTGATCGAACTGCACCGCGGCAAGCGAGGTGGGTAGCAGCGTTGCGATGATCACGCCGAACGTGGGAATGAAGTGGAGGATGAAGATGAGGAGAGCCCAGAATTCTGCAAAATCCACGCCGACCAGCCGGAGAAGGAAATAGGAGAGCAGCGCGGTGACCAGGCTCACCGCCGTCTTCACGCTCAGGTAAGTATGGATGTCACGATCGATCCGGTAGAGAATCCGCAACGCCCGTTCCCGCCGGAGCGGATCCGGAAACAAGGCATTGAGCTTGACGGTCGCGAACCGGAATTCGAGCAGCATAAAAAGGCCGTAGATAAACACCAGCGTAATGCTCTCGAGGATCTGAACCACACTCTTGGCCACGGCGGCGAATACCGGTCCCAGGTCGATGGCCTTGAGCAGGTCGCGCAGTTCGGCCGGCTCCTCGATTCCGAGCCAGCTGAAAAACTCTTGTTGCAACTGCTGGAAACGGGCCTGGTAACGCGGCGCCGCTGCCGCCACGTGGCCGGCGTTGTTGGCGAGGATGGCGAAAAGGGCGTAGCCCACCGCGATGATCACGGCAAAAGAAACGATCCGGGACACGCTCAGCGGAAGCACCCGTCCCGCCAGACGCACTTTCGCGATCTGCCGGTTCAGGATGCTGACCAGGTAAACGACGATGAACCCCGTCACGAGCGGAACCAGAAAGTCCTTGCCGGCGCTCAAAATGAAATAGCTGGCCAGGATAATAATCAATATCGCCGCGGTACCGGCCACGCGGCGGTAGCGGATCCAGCGCGCAGACACCTGCCAGGGCGGCGATGGTTCAGCGGACGTCATAAGAGTATTGATCACATTGGAAAAACCGGTACCGAAGCGGCCCGAAGTGGCCAGGACGGCACCCGACATCATTTTTTGACTACAACCATTTTTTATCTTCTGTCCACCGGAAGGGCCGCTAACCTAACGCAAAAAGGAATGATTGCGCGGCCTTTTTTTGCTTCGCTTTCCGCGCCCATGCCGTATACCGCCCGGGTGCGAAAGCAGGAGCGTTGCAGGTGAAAGACTGGCATTCCGCCATGGCCCGCGCTATGACATCCACTTTTCCAATTGCCATATGAGACGGGTTTTTCCGATTCAGCAGGAAGCTGCGTACGTCGCGCAGAATCTGGCTCAAGTTGTTCAAAGCCAGCGTGCGACCCGTCGTGCCGCCTGCGCCGCCAGCAAACGAGCGGCTGAGTCGCTCGCTGCCCTGCAGGCGCCGGAGGGGTATTGGTGCGGTGAACTGCTGGCCGACGTTTCCCTCGAGGCCGATTACATCCTGCTGGAACATTGGTTACAGCGCCGGACCCGGCCGGACCCCCTGCCCGAGGTCCGCATCCGCAAAGCCTGCCGTCGCATCTGCTCGCAGATGTTGCCCACCGGCGGATGGCCGATTTACCCGGGCGGGCCCGCTGACGTGAACGTTTCGGTCAAGGCTTACACGGCCCTGAAACTGGCCGGCTACACCGCGGATGATTCGATCCTCAGGCTGGCGCGCGATAAGATCCTCGCCCTCGGCGGGCTGCAGGCATGCAACAGTTATACACGCATCAACCTGAGCCTGCTGGGCCTGTTCCCAAAAAAGTTCGCACCGACCATCCCGCCCGAAATCATCCTTCTGCCGGGCGGCAATTTCTACCCGGGCGGCGTTCTCTACGAGATGGCGTCGTGGACCCGCGCCATCATTATCCCGCTCTCCATCGTCCAGTCCGTGGGCGGCGTGCGCGCCGTTTCCACGGGCCCGGCCATCGATGAACTCTACCAACCGGGCGTGAAGCTCTCCGTCCCAAAGCGGGACCATCTCCTGGCGTTGTTTTTTCATCAACTCGACAAGTTCTTCAAGGTATGGGAACGGCGCGGCCTGCGCGAAGTGCGGATCGCCGCCGTACGCCAGGCGGAGCGCTGGATGATCGAACGTTGCCGCAACAGCGACGGCCTGGCCGCAATTTACCCATCCATCATGTACACCGTGATGGCGCTGGACGCCCTCGATTACCCGTTGGATCACCCCTTCGCCGCCGAAGCGCGCCACCAGTTCGACAAGCTGCTGACTGAGAAGGACGACGAACTGTATTTCCAACCGTGTTTCTCCCCGATCTGGGATACCGCGTACTCGAGCTTCGTTCTCGGTGAGAGTGGCCTGGGCGATGAAAAAACGATGCGCCAGGCTGGCGATTGGTTGCTTTCCAAGGAGGTCCGGCACCGGGGTGACTGGGTCACCAAACGGCCGCACCTCCCGCCTTCCGGGTGGTCTTTTGAATTCCTCAATGATCATTACCCCGACATTGATGACACCGCGATGGTGCTGCTCGGCCTGATGCACGCCCGGGCGTCGGACCCGGAAAAGCAGGCGCGGGTCGAGGCGCGCGCGGTTACCTGGTTGCGGGGCATGCAGTCCCGGGATGGAGGTTACGCCGCCTTTGACGCCGATAACGATTGGAATCTTTTGAACAGCGTCCCGTTTTCGGATCACAACGCCATGCTGGACCCGACTTGCGCCGATATTACCGGCCGGGTTTTGGAGTGCCTGGTACGCCGGGGGGTGTCCCTGCGCGATCCGTCGATCTGGCGGGGTGTCCGCTGGCTGCTCCGTGACCAGCGCGACGACGGCAGCTGGTACGGCCGTTGGGGCGTCGCGTACATTTATGGCACGTTCCTCGCCCTGCGCGGATTGCAGTTTGCCCGTTGCGACGAACGGCGGGTGTTCGAAAAGGCGGCCCGGTTTCTCATCAGCGCCCAAAACCGCGATGGCGGTTGGGGCGAAAGTTGTGCCAGTTACGCTGAAGACCAGTTTGCCGGTGGTGAGAGTACGCCCTCACAAACCGCTTGGGCCTTGCTTGGGCTGGCGGCAGCCGAGCAAACGTCGGGCCCTGCTTTCCAGAGCGGCATCCAGTACCTGGTCGAAACGCAGCAGAAAGACGGAACCTGGCTGGAGCCCCTGGCCACCGGTACCGGTTTTCCGAATGTGTTTTACCTGCGCTACACGATGTACGCGCACTATTTTCCGCTCTGGGTGTTGTCGGTCCATGCTAGGAATTAAGGCGCGAACACGGCGAGCCACGACGACCACGGCGGGAAGAAGGGGAAAGCCAGGCCGGCGCTTCTTCATTTGTGGCATTTTTCCGCTTGTGGCATTTGTGGCATTCTCTGCCGCTCCGAACTCCGAACTCTTTCCCCTTCTTCCCGCCGTGGTCGCCGTGGCCCGCCGTGTTCGCCGTGTGAACTCTTACGTTGTGCCCGCCGTGTGACCGAACTCCGAACTCTACTTCGGGAGCAGAATGTATTCGACCAGGAGGCGGGTGACGCTTTGCGAGGCCAGGGTTTGGTCGAGTTCTGCCTGGGAACGAAACGGCCGCTCGAACAGGTAACCTTCACAGGAGACTCGCAGGAGCGAGGTGGAGAACGGCCACGGATCGACGCGGAAAACGCGGCTGCTGAATTCTGAAGGGTTGATCGAAAGCGTACAACCTCCATTCCCGCGCGTCCACGGCACATCGCCGACGTCGAATGCTCTGGACGGATTCCGGGAAAGCTGCAACGAGAGCAGGTCCCACGTGGCGATTAGCTTGCGATTACGCGAAACCGCCTCCTCCGTGCATCCGGCGCGCGCGGACCAATCCTCGGTGATGAAGGCGAGCAGTTCCTCCCGATGGCGGCGTTGCTCTTTCAGAAATGCGTCCACCATCCCGGCATCCGGCCCGGTGCCCTTCCGGCCGTGCCGCTCGCAAAGACCGGAAAAGTGAAATGACGCCATCAATGCGGCGTAGGCCGAGACTGCCCGTAACTGGTCGATACTCCGTTTCCAGATTTCGATGTGTTCGCTGACCGGCAGATCCTCAAACGTCAACGGAAACCCGGTCTCAGGATTCCAACGCGGACGTTTCTCCCATGGGAAAAAGCCGGCATCGTGCTGCTCCGCCGCATAGCAAAGCGATTCGTGGGGCTGAAACGTTCCGAATTCGGCGTTGCCCCATTCGCGTGCCATCTGGCCCGACATCCATGAATGGGCGACCTGGCTGATGGCAATAGCCGATTCGTCATTCAAGCTCCGTTGGATGATCATGATTTCAATTCCGTTTGGATCGGTCGCGTGTATTTGGCCCCTACGGAGCCGGTGCGGGCGCCGGCCCGTACAACATCACCCACTCACCAAATTCATCCCGACCGTGTTCCCCCTCGCGCCACCCTCGCCGGCGGTAAAATGCGAGGGCGCGCTCGTTTCGACGCAGGCATTTCAGGCGCAACGCGCCCTCGGATCGGTCGAGAAGGTGCTGAAGCAGAGCCGACCCGATGCCGCGCCCCTGATATTCTCGGGCCACGTACAAGTGATGCAGAAAATCGTCCGGCAGATATACACCCGCAAAAGCGATCACCTTACCATCCTGCTCGGCGACGATCAGTTCCTCTTCGAACGTATCCACCAGAAAATCAGATCGCCGGAATCGGGTTCGAGGCAGCCAGACAAAAGTCTCACGGCGGGTCCGGTAATAAATCTCGATGCAGGCTGCCGAATCTGAAGCGGAACAAAACCGGCGAACGTGCACCGGCACCGGGCCGCTCTCAAAAGCGCGGTCGGCATCCCGCAGGCGCCTGCCCAACGCATTCCGCACGGCTGCGCCGATGAAATTACGGCGACGCGGGACGGCGATACGGTCGCCACCCTCAGTCCGCATCGGTCGCAAGATGCGCTCTAAGCATCCATGCCATTTTTTCATGGTCTTCCATCAAGCCGGTCAGGAAATCAGCCGTGCCGGAATCGCCATAATCGTCGTCGCACTTGTCGATGTCTTCACGCAACGTGCGAACGATGGCTTCGTGGTCGTCCGTTAACCGGGCAAGCATCTGGGTGGCCGTGGGGTGCTCACCGGGCGCTTGCTCCTGAAGCCGCGTCAGTTCGATAAACTCACTCATGGAGCCTGCGGCGTATTCACCCAGCGAGCGGATGCGTTCCGCCACTTCATCCGATTTCTCCTGGAGCGCCTGATACTGCGCTTCCAGGAACACGTGCAGGGTGTGAAACCGCGGGCCCATGACGTTCCAATGGTAGTTGCGGGTCTTGGTGTACAAGGTGATCTCGTCAGCCAGAACCCGTTGCAGGAGTTCGCAAACCTGCGAGCGTGAATCCTGGTCAAGACCAAGCTGGATCTCTGCGTTGGTAGGGTCCAGGTCGTGGTGGTGCTTGGAGGTTGTTCGGGTGTTCATGCTTAACTATTCGGTCGGGATTGTCAGGTAGAGGCGCCGGAACGCGCACAGATGATCCGTGCCGAACCGGAAGCGGGGATCAGGTTTTTGCCCTCCTACCTCTCCCTTTGGTAACCCCGCCGGGAGCGACGGGCAAGTGAGGCGACCAGCGTGACCAGTTCGTCGGGATCAACCGGCTTGGCCAGATGAGCGTCGAACCCGGCCAGGAGCGCACGTTGACGGTCCTCCGAGCGCGCCAACGCCGTCAGCGCCGCCGCCGGGATGTTTCCATTTTGATTCGGCGGCAAAGCCCGGACTGCCGCAATCAGGGCATAACCGCTTTGCCCCGGCATACCGATATCGCTGAGCAACACATCGAATTGCCCCGTCTTCAACCGGCGCAGCGCTTGCTCCGGCGACAACACAAACTCAACGCCGACGCCATAGTCCCGAAGCACGCGCGCGGCCAGGTCCGCCGTGTCCAGATCATCTTCCACCACCAACGTCCGCAGGCCGGCCAGTGCCGCGGCAGCCTCGTCGGGTATCGCCGGCGCCGGTTGTCCGTCCCGATCCTCCTGCTCAAGCGGTTCCCGGAGCAGGCATATCGGCAAAAAAATCGTGAAGGTCGTACCCTGGCCTTCGCCTGCGCTGCGCACCTCGACGTGCCCGCCGTGCAGGTCAACCAGGTTTTTCACCACCGCCAATCCGATTCCCAGGCCCCCATACTTGCGGCTCAACGAGTTGTCACCCTGCCGGAATTGCTCGAAAATGCTCGGGAACAATTCCCGGCGAATCCCGATCCCGGTATCGGTCACACTGATCGTAACGCGCGACTTTACCCTCTGCAAAACCACGTGAATCTTGCCGCCCTCCGGCGTGAACTTAACGGCGTTGGTCAGGAGGTTCCAAACGACCTGTTGAATCCGCGAGGCATCCCCCCGAACCGGGCCCGCTTTGGGGTCGAGCAACTCGGTGATTTCAAGACGCTTTTGCTCGGCTGAAACCCGGACCGCTTCAATCGCCGACTGGATCGCCGAGACCAGGTCAAGCCGCTCAAGCTCCAGCCGAAGCCGCCCGGAGACAATCAGCGACAAATCCAACAGGTCATCGATCAGTTGCGCCTGGATCCGGGCGTTCTTTTCGATCACCTTCAGCCCGCGGCGGATTTCCTGCATCTCCATGATCTTATCGTTGGCCAGCAAGGCCGCCCAACCAAGCACCGCGTTAAGCGGCGTCCTGAGTTCATGCGAAACCGTCGCCAGGAACTCGTCTTTGAGGCGGTTGGCGCGGTCGGCCTCCGTACGCGCAAACTCGGCTTCGGCACGCGCTTTCCGTTCGCGCTCCAGCAGATCCGACAAGCGCGCCGCCTGCCATTGAAGCTCCTCGCGCGTCCGCCGGAATTCGAGGGCCGCCCGGATCGAGACGGGCAGTTTCGGAAACTGCTCCCGGCGCTTGATAATGTAATCGAAGAGGCCCGCCTTCATTCCCTGGGCGCAGACGTCCTCGGCGCCGCTGTTGGTAAACATGATCACCGGTATGGCGACATTCTGCTTTTTGACGTAATCCAACACCTGGAGGCCATCAGTCCAACCCAGCCGGAAATCGGTAATCACAACGTTAAATGCAGGCTCGGTTAATGCCTTCGAAAAATCCTCCTCCGCTTCAATATCAATGAACTTGGCTTCCGCAATTTCTTTGCGAATCGCACGTTTGGCCAGTTCCCGATCGGCGGAATTATCGTCGACGAGCAAAACCGAAACAGGCGCCGAGTCCATACATTCTACATTCTATAGAATCTATAATTCACGAATCTAGCTACCCTCATCGCGCAAGTCAACCGTTCACTCAGCTCAGCAGTGGCCCTTCGTTGACTGTCGCCCAGTACCGGCACAGGCTCTCGCCCAGCGTGGTGACCGCCTGCAGCCCGACCGGCTTTACCAAGTAGGAATTCGCCCCAAGTTCGTAGGCCCGCTGCACGTCCGCGTGTTGGCGGGAACCGGTCAGCACCGCCACCACCAGGCGGCACAATCCCGGCTGCTCCCGCAGCCACCTCAGCACCTCGAAGCCGTCCCGGCGCGGCAGTTTCAAGTCCAGTAACAGCAGATCCGGCAACGGGTACCGGTCCCGGTCCGCATACATCCCTTCGCCCGACAGGTACTGTACGATGGTGTCCCCGTCCTCAAACACGATCACGGGCCGTGAAAGGCCTGCCTGGCGCAACGACCGTTGGATGAGGAACGCATCGTCACGGTTATCTTCCACCAGGGCCACCAGATAATTCGAGAGTCTGTTCATACGACCTCAGGCGCCTTGCGCAATTCAATCCAGAAGTTGCTTCCGCGATTCACCTCCGACTCTACCCCGCAAGTCCCCCCCATTCGTTCAACCCCCTTTTTTACAATCGCCAGGCCAATTCCCGTCCCCGGGAACCGGTCCTGCCCGTGCAGCCGTTCGAAAACCTGGAAAATTCGTTCGAAAAACTCAGGGGCGATGCCGATGCCGCAATCCCGGATCGAAACGCGAACCAACCCGCCCATTTCTTCGGCCGTGATCACCACGACCGGAGGTTGGTTCAGAGTAAATTTCAAGGCATTGGAAATGAGGTTCTGAAGTACCTGGACCAACGTCGGCAGGTGCGCATACACGGATGGAAGCCGCTCGGGTATGATGATCCGGGCGGATCGTGCGCGGATTTCACTTTCCAGCTGCGTTGTGACTTCGTCCAGGGCGGCGGCCAACACCACCGGAACAAGCTTAAGGTTTGCCCGGCTTAATTGGCTGTAACTCAGGAGGTCCTCAAGGAGCGCCTCCATCCTTCGTGCCCCGGCTTCAACCCGCCGCAGGTACTCTTCTGCGTTAGCGTCCAGCTTGTCCTGGTAGTCTTCACGGAGCGCCTCCGCAAAACCCTGAATGGCGCGCAAGGGCGCCCGCAGGTCATGCGCCACGGTGTACGTGAATGCCTCGAGTTGCTGATTAACGTCTTTAAGTTCGGCAGTGCGTTCCTCGACCCGGTGTTCCAGGGTGACGAGCAGATCCTGCAGCTCTTGTTCGGCCTGTTTTCGCGAGGTGATGTCGATCAGTGCCGTAACAAAACCAACCGTGCCGGCTTCGCCGTCCTCAATGGGACGCACGCTCTCCAGAACCCAAACCTCGGTTCCGTCTCGCCGGACCAGGCACCGCTCTCTCCGGCCCACTTCAATGACGGTGGAACACCCCCTACCGCTGCCCGGTGTGCCGGGGAACCGGTTTGGGACCACTTGCCGCCGGTTCAAGCCGATCAAGTCGCCGGAGGCATAGCCCAGAATCTCGGCGAAACGGGCGTTGACCAGGGTAAACTTTCCGGTCTGATCAGTCTGCGCAAGGCCGGCCGAGCTCAGGTTGAAGACGGCTCGGAGCCGGCTTTCGCTGCTCCGCAACGACTCCACCACCGCCCTCAGCTGCCCTTCACTCTCCGCCAATTGCCGGCTCGCCCTCTCACGTCCCTCCAGGTGTTGTCTAACCGTCCGGTACAGGGCAACCACGAGCGCCAGGTTAAGGACCGTCGCGAGGCCAAACGTGGCATAGGTCCAGCGGACCGCCCGCCGGAATTCCCGGCGCGTCGCGGTCAGGTTCATTTGCTCGGCTGAAATAAGCCTCGCGGCAACCGCCCGCGCCTCATCCATGATCTGTTTTCCTCGGACCACCAGGGCCTGCCGTTCCTCCCTGGTCAGGTCCCGCGCCCGTTGCGTCCGGATGGTTCCCGCCAGAAAGTCCAGTTCATTGCGGATTGCCCCCTCGTACGCAACCGTCAGGTCGCGGTGCCGGGGCAGGACTTGCCGTGCTTCCTCCATCATCGCCGGCACCTCGACCTGCAGACTCTGTAAGGCGACCTGGTACGGCTCCAGGAACTCTTCTCGACCGCCCAGCATGTAGCCGCGTTGCCCCGTCTCAGCGTCCTTGAGGAAAGAAAGCGTGGTATTGATTTGCCGCAGAAACCTTGCCGAGTTCTGGATCAGCCACTGGGCTTCGACCAGGCGGCGCGCCGAGACAAACGAAATGACTCCGTCCAGCACCAGAACGAGGACGACCACGCCAAAGGCAAACTTCAAGGTTCGAGCCGGAGGCAAAACCACAGATCCCAATCTCACCGACAGCCCGGGGAAAAATCAAGTGGGTACACGGGCCGGACCCGGAATCGCCGGCCCGGGGCCCTGCCGTTCCCGCCCGCCTTCGGCGCGAGCGCACGCCGAAGGCGCCATCCGGCCGGCGCATGATTTTGGTTTTACACCCGGTGTCCCCATTTCTAAGTTCGCCTTTCCGATATGGCCGGTACCCCGTTACGACTGCATAAGTACCAAGCGTTAGGCAATGATTACCTCGTACTGCACGTGGGCGACGCGGCGCTGCTCGATGCCGTGCGGATCCGAAAGATCTGCCACCGCCATTTCGGGATCGGTTCCGACGGAATTCTCGTCCCCTCAATGGCTGCGGAAGGTGGCGGCTTCGGCCTGCGCATCCTCAACCCGGACGGTTCCGAAGCCGAAAAAAGCGGGAATGGGTTGCGAATCTTCGCCAAATACCTTTGGGACCAGCGCTCCGTGGCTGCCGAACCGTTCACCGTCCGGACGCTGGGAGGCTTGGTGCGCGCCCACGTACGCGATGGGGGCAGGAACATTTTCGTCGAGATGGGGCACGCCAGCTTCGACAGTGCAACAATCCCGGTCACCGGTCCACGCCGCGACGCCGTCAATGAACCGCTCATCGTGGGAGGGCAGGAGTTCCGCTATACGGCGGTGACGGTCGGCAACCCGCATTGCGTGATCCCCGTTGAGCAACTTAGCCCGGAGTTAGCAGTTAAATTCGGCCCTCAGATCGAAACTCACGCGAATTTCCCAAACCGGACCAATGTGCAATTTGCAAGAATCCTTCAGGCCCATAAACTCCAGATCGAAATCTGGGAACGCGGCGCCGGTTACACCCTGGCTTCGGGCAGCAGCAGTTGCGCGGCCGCTGCGGCTTGCGTCCGGCTGGGACTTTGCGCGACGCCCGTAACCGTTTCCATGCCCGGAGGACAACTCGAGATCACCGTCGATCCTGAATTCAACCTTACGATGCTGGGTCCGGCGGAGAAAATCGCCGAGATTGAGCTGGCAAAGGAGTTCCTGGAAGCCTAAAGACCCGCCGGCGGCAGCGCTCCGGCGCCTCGACGCCTGTACGGGTCACCGCCTTTGCACGCCGGCCGCGCTCAATTTCACGCCGGCCAACAGCCGCTCATCACTTTTTTTGGACCAGCAGGACGCCCACGAACACGAGGCTGACGCCCAGCACCCGCAGGGGGGTCGGCGTAATTCGCTGAACGCCAAACCAGCCGAATGAATCCACCAGCATGCTCCCCAGCATCTGGCCGAGGATCCCGGAGCAAATCACCACCGCGGTGCCGGCAATCGGGATGGACAGGATTGCCCCCAGCACAAACGTGATTCCCAGGGCGCCGCCGAAGTAGGCCCACCACGGAGCCGCCAGCAATCCCCGAAAACCTGCACCGAATCCCCCGAATTGGCCGGCGGCAGCGATCGTCAGCAAAATCAACGCGCCCGTTAAAAACGAGACGGCCGCGCTGAAGACCGGTGACTCAGTCGCCAGACGCAGGCGCAGGTTCACCGGTCCCTGCAATGAGACAAAAATTCCGGCGGCAATCATTACGATAATCGGGAGGCTTCGCATGGTGTGGAGATCAGCCTTGAACGAACCAGAAATCCAGCCGCTTAGCCAGCACGTCCGAGAAGTTCGGGCGTCCGGCGGGCACAGCGCCGCTCCTCGCCCAATATGTGCCCCCCAAAAAAACACCGGCGGAAGTGTTGCACTTCCGCCGGCATTCCAACCCAACCCTTAGCTCGAGCCGTTACAAAGATGATCGCCGGCCAAAGAAGAAGGACAGGATAAACAGTACGAGGAAAACAACAAACAACACGTGCGCAATCCACGCGGCTGTTCCGGCAAGGCCGCTGAACCCGAAGATGGCGGCGATGATGGCAATAACTAGAAAGATTATCGCGTAATGCAGCATTGATGCTCCTTATTTGGCTTCACCCTGCGATGAAGCGTTCGTTATAAATTGGACGGGTCATTTTCTAAATCATTCAAACCGAGCCCGTACGGCGGAGAGAGACCGCGCCCGCCGGCGACCTCCCCCTTGGCCAGAGGGACGTCGCCGCTTGGTAAAGCAAAAAACGCAATCTACCCTGCTCCAGACATGAACGAACCCCAGGTCATCGGCTTTGATATTTACGGTACCCTGGTCGACCCTCTCGCCGTCGCCGTCGCGCTCCGGCCATACGCGGGGGATCAGGCAGGCCGATTTGCCGAACTCTGGCGTGAAAAACAGATCGAATACGCCTTTCGCCGTGCCCTCATGCGCAACTATCAACCCTTCGACGTCTGCACCCGGGACGCCCTGGCCTGCAGCGCTCAGGCTTTGAACATCAACCTGGAAGACCGCGCCTTCCAGGACGTGCTGGGCTTCTACCAACGGCTGCCCGTTTTTGCCGATGCCGCCTTCGGACTCGAGGCTTTGCGCGCCGGCGGCCACCGGCTTTACGCCTTTTCAAACGGCAGCCGGCAAAGCATTGAATCACTCCTGGGAAATGGCAGTCTGCTCGCCCACTTTGACGGCATCGTCAGCGCTGATTCTGTCCATTCCTTCAAGCCTGATCCCGCCGTCTACCTGCACTTTTTCCGAACCGTGAATGGCCGGCCCGGCCGCGTGTGGCTGGTCTCCGCTAATCCCTGGGACGTCATTGGCGCCAAGTCGGCCGGTTTACGGGCGGCTTGGCTTAACCGCGGCGGCACGAAAATCTTCGACCCTTGGGGCATGGCGCCGGACGTCACCCTCGCGACGCTGGGCGAGCTCGCTGCTTTTCTGGCCCATGAAAACGGAAGGCACGTTCAGACCGGGGCACCCCTGGCGCAGGACGGCACTCCCACCTGACGCGGCCGGCGGACCTTTGCAGTTGTTGGAAAAGCGAAGGTTGAGAACGAACCGGAGGTTAAAGCGCGCTGTTAGTAACCGTGCATCTAACTCCCATGGCCGCCCGGCAACAAATAAAAAGTCTGTTTGAATTTCTATACGATTGTTTTGAAGCCTTCCACCCTTGATGGCCCGCGGCGGGAGGATCCATCGGCTTCCGGTACGGGCGGCTCCGAACGGCATGAAGGAAACAAAGGAAGGGCCGGAACGCTTGCGCTGTCCCGGCCCCCTTTTATGCCCTCCAAGAGGCTCCTGCCGTAGCCGCCGGTCAGCGGATCAGCTCATTCACGATATTCTCGAATAATTCCTGGCGCCCGCTCGTGTGCTGGACGGGGTCGGGGTGGCCCAGCGCATATTTTTCGAGTGAATTGAAATCCTCTCTGCCCGCTTCGATAGAGGCGCCGATGCCGTCATCCCAGGATGAATACCTCTGCTTCCGCATGTCAGCCAGGCGGCCGTCGGCTCGAATCGCGGATGCAATCTTCAAGCCGCGCGCGAAGGCATCCATGCCGCCGATGTGCGCATAGAAAAGATCAACCGGTTCGAAACTTTCGCGCCGAACTTTGGCGTCAAAGTTCAGGCCGCCCGTCGTGAATCCGCCCACCTTTAGGACGACGAGCATCACCTCCGTCGTGAGATAAATGCTGCTCGGGAATTGGTCGGTGTCCCAGCCGATCAATTCGTCACCGGTGTTGGCGTCGATGGATCCAAGGGCCCCGGCCGCGGCGGCAACTTCGCATTCATGAGCCATCGAGTGGCCGGCCAGGGTGGCATGATTCGTTTCCAGGTTGAGCTTGAAATGTTCCAGCAAGCCGTATTCGCGCAGGAAATTCAGGCAGGCGGCCGCATCAGAGTCATACTGGTGTTTGGTGGGTTCCCTCGGCTTTGGCTCGATGTAAAACGGTCCCTGGAAACCGATCGATTTTTTGTAATCGACGGCCATGTGAAAGAATTTCGCCAAGTGGTCCAGTTCCCGCTTCATATCGGTGTTCCAGAGACTTGCATACCCTTCGCGGCCTCCCCAGAAGACATACCCTTCGGCACCCAGCTCGCGGGCCACCGCAAGCGCCTTTTTCACCTGCGCGGCTGCATGGACAAAGACGTCGGCATTCGGGCTCGTGGCCGCCCCGTGCAGAAATCGGGGATTGGTAAAGAGGTTGGCCGTGGCCCAGAGTAGTTTGATGCCTGTGCGTTGCTGCTCTTCTTTGAGCACTTTAGCCACGGCGTCGAGATTGCGGTTTGATTCCGCGAGGCTGGCACCTTCCGGCGCCACATCCCGATCGTGAAAGGCGTAAAAGGGCGCGCCCAGCTTCTCCATAAATTCAAATGCCACGCGCGCGCGATCGCATGCGTTCTCGACCGAGTTTGAGCCGTCATCCCATGGGCGGATGGCGGTTCCGACGCCGAACGGGTCGCTCAAACCGGCACGGAAGGTATGCCAGTACGCCACCGAAAAGCGGAGATGGTCGGCCATCGTTTTGCCCTCGATGACTTCGGTGGGGTTATAATGTTTGAACGCCAGGGGGTTTTTGGAGGTCGGTCCTTCGTAAGGGATCTTGCTGATGTCAGGAAATGCGGGGCTCATAGGTCTATAACGGCGCACTGCTAAATTGGTGGGGGTTAACTCCCGGAATCGTGAGGGGGACATGCACCCATGCCCTGGCTATGAACGTATTGAACGGGTTGGTTTCTGTCCAGGCTCCGAAACAGGTTTAAATCGTGGTAAATCGTTCCAGGGCTCATATCCCGGCGTCTTGTTTCGAGCCGCCCGGAGCAGCGCGTGCCGCCTTAAATTCCGAATCGGTGGTGCTGTCGTTACGCGTGCTGGTTGGTTCTTAAAAAAGTTTTTACTCCAAATTTTACGGGTGCCCCCCTTACCCCTTGACGGCGCCGGAGGTCAGGCCGGCGATGATGTGCTTCTGGGCCAGCAGGTAAAAGAACACCGCCGGCGCCAGCGTCAGGCTCACAAAGGCCAGCACCTTGCCCCAATCGGTCCCGTACTGGCCCTGGTACTGCATGATCC
>JAFBAP010000015.1 GCA_019247695.1 Verrucomicrobiota bacterium
GCCGACTGCGGCAACGGGTTCGAGGCGGTGAAGGCGGTCGCCGAGTGCAAGCCGGATCTGGTGCTGCTCGACGTGCAGATGCCGAAGCTGGACGGCTTCGAAGTGCTGGAGCTGCTCGGGCGCGATCAGGCGGTGGTGTTCATCACCGCCTACGACCAGTTCGCGCTGCGCGCCTTCGAGGTGCACGCCGTCGATTACCTGCTCAAGCCGTTCAGCGCCGAGCGCTTCCAGGACGCGATCGGCCGGGCCCGCGATCGCCTGCGGGCGCGGACGGCGCTCCCGGTCGAGGCGGTGGTGCGCGACGCGCGGCCGCGGACCGGCTTTGCCGAACGGGTGCTGATCCGCGACGGCGCCGACGTCCACGTGCTGCCGGCCGATGCCATCGACTACGTCGAGGCGCAGGACGATTACGTCGCGTTCAAGTCGGCGGGGAAGCAGTATCTCAAGGACCAGACGCTGGCCGCGGTCGAAGCGACGCTCGATCCGGCGCGCTTCGTGCGGATCCACCGCTCGTTCGTGCTGAACATCGATCGCATCGCCAAGGTCGAGCTCTATGCGAAAGACAGCCGCATGGCGATCCTCCGCGACGGCACGCGCCTGCCCGTGAGCCGGGCCGGCTACGCGCGCCTGTCCCAGCTGCTGTAACTTCCAGCTTCCCGTTACCCGTTACCCGTTACCCGTTACCCGTTACCCATTATGACCCCTCTCCACAAAAGCGAGAGCGCCTTGATCATTGTCGGCCACGGGTCGACGCAAAACCCGGACTCGAGTGCGCCGAGCTATGCGCATCAGGAAACGCTGCGACGCCGGCGGATTTTTCGCGAGGTGTACTGCGCCTTCTGGAAAGAGGAACCGAGCCTGCGGGAAGTGCTGCAGATGGTTGAGGCCGAAGACATTTACGTCGTGCCTAACTTCATCAGCGAAGGTTATTTTACCGAAAAGGTGATTCCGCGGGAGCTTGAGCTTGCCGGCCGGATCACGCGGCATGGCGGCCGTACGATCAAGTATTGCGAACCCGTGGGTAATGATCCGCGGATGCTTGAGCTGCTGCTTCGCCGGGCCCGGGAGGTCGCGCCCGGCGTTGCGCCTGCGGAAACGTCGCTAGTCATCGTCGCGCATGGAACCGGGTTGAACGAAAACTCGGCGGTCGCCGCGAAAAAGCAGGTGGCGCTCCTCGAGGAACAACGGCTTTATGCAGAGGTACTGGCCGCTTATATGGAGGAGGAACCGCTGGTGGCAAACTGGCGGGAGCTCACCAATGAGAAATACGTCGTGGTCGTGCCCTTTTTCATCTCCGACGGGCTGCACAGTTACCAGGATATCCCGGTGCTGCTGGGCATCGAGCGCGAGCCGACCGCGGCCGCCAGCCGCCAGGAGGTGTTCCGGCGCAACCCGTACCGCGCCGGCGATCGCGTTTTATACTATGCCAGCGCGATCGGCACTGAACCGGCCTTTGCTGATATCATCCTGGACACCGTCGCCCGTTTCGACGCGGCATACGGCGCGGCTGCAGCCGTATGATCGTAACGGCGCTTGAACAATGCTGCCGGCTAGGTGCCTGGCACCTGGGCGAGCTTCTCGTGTCGGGATCCCCGGAGGGCATTTTTACCCTGCAACATCATGCAGATGCTCGCGACGGGCTCGGACCCGACGCCGTGCCGAACCGGTTCACCGCTCCGGAAGAACTTCGCGACTGGGTTCGTCACGATGATGCCGGGAACTATCGTCCCCTGAAAGGCGCCCCCACCCTGCGGCGAGGCTGGTCTTTTCGGACCCGTTCGAGCCAGGATCTCCACCGCGCCCTGGATTTTGTCTACCCCGGCGCCCTAGCCAACTGGCTGGCGCAGCGCTCCGGCAAGCTGCGGGTGGTGAACCTCAGAGACACCCTGGATCGCCAGAGCGGCATGTACCGGGTTACCCGGAAGATCACGGATGAAGCGGCGGACCGGATGATCGGCGCATTTTGCCGGTCCGATACGGGGTGCCTCCGGACCATCCTCTGGCGCATCGGCGCGGAGCGCCCGGTTACGACCCTGCCCGCCGGCAAGTTTGATCTCCGAGGTGATCAACTCGGGCGAGCCGGTGCCTGTGTGCCGATCCTTTGCGCCGAACCGTGCAACCTGCTCGTGGCTCAAGCCCGGGCGGTCGTAAAGGGGATCCGGAAATGACCGCGTACCGCTGCCGTTTGCTGATCCGCATGGACGGCGAACCGATCCGCGACGCGGCATTCGTAGTCGAAGGGAACCGCTTCACGCAGGTGGGCCCCGCTTCCGCCATTCTGGCCGGCAACGATGATCCGGTCGTTAACCTTGGCGACGTGGTGGTGCTGCCGGGCCTTATCAACGCGCACTGCCACCTCGATTATAGCCTGATGCGAGGTGCAATCCTGCCTTCCCGCAGCTTTGCGCATTGGGTCGAACGCATTAACGCCCTCAAACGGAGTTTTTCCGATGATGATTACCTTCAGGCCACGCGATCCGGCCTCGCCGAATTGCGACGAAACGGCACGACGGCCGTACTCGACATTGCCGCCGTCCCGCAGATCCTGCCGCGCCTCGCGCCGCCTCCGATCCGTGTGTACACCTTCCTTGAACTGATCGACGTGCGGCCGCGCCCCTGGGAGGACCGGTACGCCTTCGGCTCGTGGTGCGTCTTCGAGCCGGTGGCAAACCGGTTGGGCGGCTTCGGCTTGAGCCCGCACTCGCCCTACACCGCTTCCGCACCGTTGTATCAAGTGGCGCGCGAATGCAGCGAACGGTTCCGCCTGCCCGTCACGACCCACGTGGCCGAGTCGGATGAAGAGTTCAACATGTTCGTTGAGCGGCGCGGCCCGCTGTTCGATCTGCTCCAAAAGATCGGCCGGCCGATGGATGACTGCGGCGGGATCACCCCGTTGAGGCACCTGCTCCGGCATTCGTTGATCGGCCCGGAAACCATTCTGGCGCACGTGAACCGGCTCGATGAGCAGGACATCGAATGGCTGAGCCGCCCGGAGTGGGCACGCCTAACCGTTGTCCACTGCCCCAAGAGCCACCGCTTTTTACATCACCCGCGCTTCCCGCTGGAGACATTGCTGGAGCGCGGCATCAACCTTGCCCTTGGCACCGACAGCCTCGCCAGCAACGATTCGCTCAACCTCTTTGCCGAGATGCGAACCCTCCGCCACACTTACCCGTACCTTTCCGCCGAAGATGCGTTGCGAATGGTCACCGTTAATTCCGCCCGAGCGCTTGGAGCCGGTCATGAACTCGGGCGGATCGCTCCCGGCTACCTGGCCGACGCGATTGGCCTGCCGTGCACGGCGGAAATGCTGGATTCTCCCTACGACCTTGTTTTAGAAAATCGGTCTTCAGTACCATGGACGCTCGTAAATGGCTATGCGCATTCCACTTGACCCTCGCTTCGCTGCTTCCGGCCCGACTCGGCGGCGCCGTTGAATCGAATCTGATCCTGGCAGCCAAGAGCGCCGCCCTGCTGGACACTTATTCGGGCGAATTTCTGTACCTGAAAAACGAGAACGACCGACAGTACCCGGCCAGCTCGACCAAAATCCTGACGGCGCTTTTGGTGATCGAGGCCGGGGACCTTGAACGTCCGGTGACCGTGGATGTCGAGGATACAAAGGTCGAACCGAGCAGCCTCGACCTCAAACCGGGTGAACAGTATACCCGCCGCCAGCTGCTGTACGGTCTGCTGCTGAAAAGCGCGAACGACGTCGCCATGGCGTTGGCCCGGGACAACGCCGGATCGGTGGAGGCGTTCGCCGATAAAATGAACGAGCGCGCCGCCGAACTCGGCGCAGTCTCCAGTCACTTTGTCAACCCACACGGGTTGCATGACCCCAATCATTACACGACCGCGCATGACCTCGCGCTCATCGCGCGGGCTGCGATGCAGCAGCCGTTTTTCCGCCAGATCGTCTCGACCGTGTACTACACGTGGCACGCACCAAACGGCCCGATCTCGCAGTTGCGCAATCACAACCGGCTGCTACGCCATTTTGCCGGGTGCAACGGTCTGAAAACCGGTTATACCCGGGCAGCCCAACAGGTCCTGGTCAGCTCGGCCCTGCGCGAATCCCGTGAGGTGATCTCGGTGGTGCTCCACACCGATAAACCCGGGATCTGGGTCGACAGCAAGGCGTTGCTCACCTTTGGCCTGTTGAAGCTCGGCTGCTCGCCCGAATCGGTGGTTGATACGACGGATCGTCCGGATGAATCGGCCGAGACCGAAGACACCTCGACCCACTGAAAAATGCCACAAATGGAGAGTGCCGGTCACACGGCGGGCCCAGCGGGTTTGGCGGGCACAACGTAAGAGTTCACACGGTCACACGGCGGCCGCAGCGAGGAGGGCGGGCGCAACGTAAGAGTTCACACGGCGAACACGGCGAGCCACGGCGAACACGGCGGGAAGACAAAATTACCCAGCACCCGATCTTTCGCCCCCGGCAAGGATTACGCCGTCTTTGCCCCGGGGCGGCGGTAGCCTGGAACGTTAATGCCGAGTACGCTCGCCGCTCCGGGGCAAAGACGGCGTAGATTCTCGGGGTGCCTGACCAGCCCGCCCTCACTGCCGGCATTCGTCTTCCCACCGTGTTCGCCGTGGCTCGCCGTGTTCGCCGTGTGAACTCTTACGTTGTGCCCGCCCGATCGCTGCGGCCGCCGTGTTCGCCGTGTGAACCCAGTCGTTGTGCCCGCCAAACCCGCTGCGGCCGCCGTGTGACCGGGGCCCCTGTTTTGTGCTTTATGGCATTTGTGGTACTCCGATGCCTCGCGAAAAGGCCTATCGTAAAAGCGATTCACCACAGAATGTGCTTGGAAATAATTAAAATTTGTCGCAAATAGGCCAGAGGTTCTCAATGAATATAAATTTCATATTGCTCAGATTGCATGGCCCGGATCTTAATCGTCGATGATGAACCCGCGATGGTCGAGGTGATCTCGAACCTTTGCCGTGAGCGCGGGCACCAACCCTTTCCGTACAGTTCGTCCGAAGAGGCCCTGGAAGCACTCGCCAAGGTGAATCCCCAGTTGGTCATCGTAGACGTCAAGATGGAGAAAGTTGGCGGCTTCGACATGTTGCGGGAGTGCCGCGAAAAGCACCCGCAGAGCGCGGTCGTGATGATCACCGCCTATGCCTCGGTTGAGACGGCGGTGGAGGCGATGAAGATGGGGGCTTACGATTACATCACCAAGCCCTTTAAGGTTGACGAATTGCAGCTTTGCATCCAGCGGGCGCTCGATTACCAAGCGGCCCTGCGCGAGAATACCTATCTCAAAAAGGAACTGCGCGACCGGTACAAATTCGAGAATCTGGTCGGTACCAGTGAGCGCATGCAGGAGATCTACAAGCTGATCGGGAAAATTGCCGATACCGACAGCACGGTCTTGATCCAGGGCGAGAGTGGGACCGGCAAAGAACTGGTGGCGCGTGCGCTTCATTACAACAGCGCCCGGCAGCATCAGCCGTTTGTGACGATCAATTGCAGCGCGCTGCCTGAAAACCTTCTCGAATCAGAGTTGTTCGGCCACAAAAAGGGCGCTTTTCCGGGGGCGGTCGTCGACAAAATCGGCCTGTTCGAAGAGGCGCACAACGGCAGCCTGTTTCTGGACGAGATCAATTCGATGTCACCTCAGCTCCAGACCAAGCTCCTGCGGGTTCTGCAGGAGCGCCAGCTTCGCCGTGTGGGCGACGCTCGCAACGTGCCGATCAACGTGCGGGTGATTGCGGCTTCGAATGAACCGCTCAAGGCGCAGATCAAGCTGGGCGGTTTCCGCGAAGACCTGTATTACCGGCTGGCGGTCATCCCGATCGAGATCCCGCCGCTGCGGGAACGGCTCGAGGACGTGCCTTTGCTGGTGAACCATTTCCTGCAAAAATGCGCCGCCCACAATGGCACGGAGCCCAAAAAGATCGACGGCAAGGCCATGGAACGGCTTGGACGCTACACGTGGCCGGGGAACGTGCGCGAATTGGAAAACGCGATCGAACGGGCGTGCGCCCTTTGCGAGAACGACACCATCAAGACTTCTGATCTGCCGCCGCATGTTCTGCACGACTCTGAGGTCCTTGACGCTCAACCGGAAACCGAATGGCAGGTCGGGCAACGGCTGGACGAATTTGTCCGAAACCAGGAACGGAAATACATCGAGATGACGTTGCGTTTTAACCAGGGCTCCCGCGAAAAGACGGCCAGTATGCTGGGCATCAGCATCGCTACCCTCTATCGCAAGCTCGATTTGAAGCATCACCGGCTGTGAACGGAAGCGGATAACGGGTAACGGGTAACGCGTAGCGGGTAACGGGTTCGGAAAAAGCTGCCGCACCGGACCCGGTACTCGTTACGCGCTGCCCGCTGCCCGTTAGCCGCAACTTCCTCGTGCCTGCTCCTTGCAGTCCTTGGGTGGATTATCTACTGTACCGATTGTTCCAGAGTCTTTGTTCAGCTTCCGCCTATGGCCGGTCCCAGCATGCAACAGTTTCAGCACCTCGGTTTGCAGCAGGTGCTCGCGCCGCAGTTGCAGCAGAGCCTCCATATCCTGCAGGCTCCGACGCTCGAATTGCGCAACATCGTGCAGCAGGAACTGCAGACCAACCCGGTGATCGAAGAGGAAGTCGCCGAGTACAGGGACGAGGAGCGGAACAGTGAGGACGCAGATTTCGAGAAGGAATTTGAGCGCCTGGCCCGCCTTGACGAGGAATGGCGGGATTACATGGCCCAGAACGTCAGCTATTCGGCCCGAGGCCAGGAAGACGAGGAACGCCGCCAGTTCTTTTTTGATTCGATCGCGACGCAGGAGACGCTGCAGCAGCACCTGCTGGACCAGTTGAACACGGCGGACGCCGATCAACCGGAGCGGGAAGCGGCGGAACTGATCATCGGCAACATCGATGACACCGGATTTCTGCCGGTCTCGGTGGAAGAGATTGCGAACAGCTCCGGCAAGAGCCTCCAGGAGCTGCAGACGGCGTTGAAACTGGTGCAAACGTTCCACCCGGTTGGCGTGGGGGCGCGCGATTTGCGCGATTGCCTCCTGATTCAGCTCCGGCGTTTAGGCAAGGAAAACAGCCTCGAATACGTCATCGTCGACCGGTACCTGGATGATCTCGGAAAGAGGCGCTTCCCGGAAATCGCCCGAAAACTGGGGGTGAGCGTGAACGACGTACAGGCTGCCGCCCAGTTCATCTCGACCCTTGACCCAAAGCCCGGCCAGATCTTTTCTCCGGACCCGAACAATTACGTGCTGCCTGACGTGACGGTGGAGCAGGTGGGCGATGAATTTATCGCCGCACTGACCGGCGACCAGATCCCGCACCTGCGGATAAGCAAGACTTATAAAGACCTGATGACCCAAGGGAACAACGGGTCGGAAGTCCGAGACTACATTCGCGATAAGATCCGAAGCGGCAAATTTCTAATAAAAAGCATCCACCAGCGGCAACAGACCATCCTGAATATCGCCAACGAGATCGTCCGCCGGCAACACGATTTCCTTAAGTACGGAACCGCCTATCTGAAGCCGATGACGATGGTGCAGATCGCCGAAGCGGTGGGGGTGCACGAGACTACCGTCAGCCGGGCCATTTCCGGCAAGTACATGGCGACGCCTCAAGGGGTGTTTGAGATGAAATATTTCTTCACCCCGGGCTACCAGACCGCCGAAGGCGAGTCGCTCAGCAACACAAGCGTCAAAGAGGCAATCAATGACCTGGTTCGTAATGAAGATCCGCGCAACCCGCTAAGTGACCGTGAAATCGTGAACATTTTATCCGAACGCGGAATTCCCATTGCGCGCAGAACCGTGGCGAAGTACCGGTCGGAACTGAACATTCTGCCGAGTAATCTTCGAAAACAGTTCTGAAGTGGTGCGTTTATTCCTGACCGTTGTCCTGGCCGGGCTTATCACCGCGGCGCCCGGTGCGCAGCCGGAGTTTGATCCTGCAAAAGACGTTCTCGGGTTCTCAAACGAGACCTACTACGAGTACCATACGGAGCCGGACGGGCAGGTTACCTTTCATCGACGGAGCGTTAAGGAAGAGGATGCCTATTCCCGCCATTGTTTCGTAATGGCACGTGCGGTGGCCCAATTCCATCAGTTTGCTGAGTTTCGGCCTGACCTGCCGAAAGCGACGGACGCGCAATATCGCGACCTGATCCGCCGCGTGAGCCGGATTCCGGTCTGGAGCCACGGGCCGGTGCGGAAGGTGATCATCCCGGGGTACGCCGATTTGGCGGCGTTCTCGGCGGACCACGTGCTCCTGTTTCAAAAAAACCTTGGCCAATGGTGGCCGTCTTTTTGGCGCTTGGGCAACTGGCGGATGGTTCTGCCCGTGCCCCGCGCCGGGCAGGAGCATACCGCCGAATGGCTACGCAACCGCTTGGATTCCGGCCATATCCAGACGGTTTACCTGACGCGGTTTCGTCCGCTGAACCATTGCCTGGTCATCTATCGTTACACGGTCCGGCCGAATGGGGACGTGGACTTTGCGGCGTACGATTGTAACCAACCCAAGGCGCGGCCCGTCCTCCGATACCAGGCAGCCACGCGAAGTTTTTACTGGCCGAGGAACTGGTACTGGTCCGGGGGACTCGTTACCACCCTCAAGCTCTACGTGTCACCTTTACGGTGAGCGTGGCATTGATGCGTTTCTCAGGTCGTTCAGCCTCTTTCCCTTAAATAGGACATAAAAGCCTTGCGTTAGTCCGGACCCGCTGCATGGAATTAAGTCGGCTGACGCGCTTTGAACCCTGAAATGCAGCCCCGCGGCAGTCCGGACCCATGCCATTATTCAACTGGATAAAACGAAAGGCGCCCACCGCGCCGAGAACTGGCAGCGACGCTGACCTCGAGACTGCGCCGGAGGCAGGGTTGCTGCCGGCAGCGTCTTTGCCGGCGCCACCCGGGAATGGGGGGATACCTCCTGCACAGGAGAAAGCTTCGGAGGAGACCGGCCCGGTTTTCGCTCCCGGCGACGCCGGAGCGCCGGCGTCCCCTGGGCTGGGCATTGAACCGGACGCGATGACAGGCATCGCGGCCGGCGCGGGCCCGGGCGAGTCGGCTCCACCCCCAGCCGATCCACCCCGCTCATCGCCGGCTGCAACCCACCCGGCGGCAAGAACGGAGCCGGAGGTCTCCCCGCCTGAGGCGGGATCGTCTGCCGCCGCTCCCGCCGGGGCTTTGAATGAAGCTGCATCGGAGCAGCACGAGAGCCGCTCTCTGCTGCGGCCAGCCGGCGCGCGTCGATCGGCGGCACCGGAACAAGTCTTCCCGCCGACCCCGGTAGCGGCCACCGTACGGGCCACCGGCGACGATGGGCGAATGCGCTGGCGGGGAAATCCGGCGCCGGTCAAAACGCGCGAATCCACTGACGGCCTTTTACCGGCAACCGGTGTCCCTCTCACACCGCCGGTACCGGCGCAGACGGAACCCGTAGGACCGGCGGTCTCCTGGGCGGCCCTGGAAAACCCGGCGGAAGCGCCGGCCGCTCCTGCGGAACCTCCCGCTGAAATCCCCGAAGCCATCAGCCTGCGGCTTGAACCGATTCTGAAGCAGCTGCCGCTCGAGCTCGAGTCACCTGAAATCCGGGCGTTACGCGGCAGCAACACACGGGTAGAGTTGCCGACCCAACTGATTCGCGCGCAACTTGCCCATGGACGAGTCGCCGTTTCCGCCGGCGCGTTTGCGAAGGGGTTGCCCGAGGCCGAGCGCGCGGTTTTTCAAAGGCTCGATCCTGAGGCCCAGATCCCTGTGCCGTTGCAGGAAATTTTTACCAAGCTGCCGGTCAACATTCTGAAACCAAGGAGTGACCAGATCGTGGAACCTCTGGGCGAGCTCATCCTCACCCCGTTTACGGTTCAGGCTCGAGAGGATGCGATGCGCTTCGAGCGGCAACGGAAGAGTACGCCGCGCCCGCTTCCCCCCGCTGAACTCCCCGGGCCTTACCGGGCCGGGGCGCCGGCCCAAACTGCGCCCGGCAACGCCCCGGCCCCGCCGTCCCGCACCGGCCAGCCATCGGGGACGGTCCCGCCGGAAGCAACCCCGAATCTCGCCAACGCACTTACCCAGGCCATTGGTCAGGCGCCCGAGGCCTTGCAGGCCATCTTTTTGCGGGACGACATCGTCGATTTGGCCAGCGCCCTGCAAGCCGTAATCCATTTGCCCGGCGTACACGGAGCAGTTTTGAACAGCACCGAAGGCGAACCGCTCGCCGGCTACTTCGGTCATCTGCCCAGCTCAGCGCCCGCGATCCGCGTCATCACCGAATTGCTCAGCACCATTTCGCAACGGTTCCTTGATACGCAGCCGGCATCCCTGGAGAGCGTTTCGTTTCACCTGGCCGACCAGCAGATCACGGGATTCTTCGACGGCGTGATGTACCTGATTGTCGTCCATTCCGCTCGGCCGTTCCGGCCTGGGGTGCGGGAGAAAATCCACGCTTTCATGCGAGAATTGATACGCCTGAGTGCGCCCGCCGCGCACTGACCCTAACCATGCCGATCATCAATTACGCAAGCAAGGAGATTCAGTTCAAGGTCGTCTATTACGGGCCGGCCCTCTGCGGGAAAACGACCAACCTTGCCTACATTCATTCCCGCATCCCGGAAGGTCATCGAGGGGATCTGGTCTCGCTCGCGACGGCTGCGGACCGGACGCTCTTCTTTGATTTTCTGCCGCTTAATTCCGTCATCCTGCAAGGATTCAAGACGAAATTTCAGCTCTACACAGTCCCCGGCCAGGTGATGTACAATACCACCCGGCAACTGGTTCTTCGAAGCGTTGACGGCGTCGTCTTCGTTGCCGATTCGCAGTGGGAAAAGGTTGCGGATAACGTCGACACGTTCCGGAATTTCGAGGAAAACCTTTTGAAGCAGAACGTGCCCCTCGATGACCTGCCGTACGTGCTGCAGTTTAACAAAAGGGACCTGGAGAATGCCGCGCCGGTCGGGTACCTGGAATACTTGTTAAACAACCGCAAACGGCGGGTGCCGAGCTTTGAAGCCGTCGCCAGTACGGGCCATAACGTTTTTGCTGCCCTGGATGCAGTGACGCAACTGCTGCTGCATCGTTTCGACCGAGAGCACCAACTCATGCACCGGAACGTGAAGGCCGGTTGATCCACCCACCGCGGGAGCCGGAGGGTTCGGCGTTCGGCATTCGGCATTCGGAGTTCGGAGCGGCAGAGGATGCCACTAATCCAGTGGCGCGTGGCGGGTAACGAGTAACGGGTACAAACTCGGAGAGGCCGGGCGGAACGCTGCGAACGAAGCAGCCTCATCTGTGTAATCTGTGGATGTTTCTCTCTTTTCTGCGTGCTCTGCGGATGATCCTGTCTTTCCGCCGGACATCGGACCCGGTGATACGGCGTCTCCGAACTCCGAACGCCGAACCCCGAACTCCTTCTTCTGGACAGGCGGCGAACCGGCACTTATAAGTGCGCATGCTAGACTACATGCAAAAGGGCGGGCCGCTCATGTGGCTCATCCTGCTGTGTAGCGTCGTCTCTGTGGCCGTGGTTGCCGAGCGGCTTCTCTACTACCGGCGCGCGTCCATCGATGTGGGTGAGTTTTTGCAGGGGCTATCGAACCTGCTGCGCAACCGCCGGTACGCCGAAGCACGCGTGGAGTGCCAGACTGCCGCGATCCCGGTAACCCGGGTGATCCACGCCGCGATTTCCCGGCATCACCTGACCCGATCCGAACTGCGGGAGATCGTGCAGGAGGCCGGCCAGCTCGAGGTGCCGAAATTGGAACGTAACCTCGGGATACTGGTTGCCATCGGCTACGTGGCGCCGCTGCTCGGGCTGTTGGGAACGGTGACGGGTTTGATTCAGGCGTTTGTGCAACTTTCCACCAACAACGGCTACGCCACCCTGGCCGAAGTTTCCGGCGGTATTTATCAGAGCCTGCTCACTACGGCGGGCGGTCTGGTGGTGGCTATCCCGACCATCCTCGCCTATTGCCACCTCTCAGCCCGGCTCAACGCGTTATTGCACGAAATGGAACGTGCCGGCATCGAGGTGGTCAACCTGTTAAGCGAAGCCCAAGGAAGCCCCGAAATTATCCAATTCGGCCAAGCCGCGGCGCCGGCCGCCCGAGAACGGCGATGAAGCTGGCCCGCTCCGTCCGGCTGAATCCGTACCTGGTTTTTCTGGTCCCGTTAGTGGACGTCGTTTTGCTGCTGGCCCTGCTCTTTCTGGTCAGCACCACGTTCCTGCTGCATTCCGGCGTGAGCGTCCGGCTGCCGTACTCGAATTTCACCCTTGGACCGGAGAAAAATCCGCTGATCCTGACGATTACGGCCGGCCCGTTTCCCACCATTTTTTATCGTGATCAACCGGTGACGCTGCCGGAGCTGGCCAAGGGGTTGCCGCAGGAGAGCGGGCAGGATGTGGAAGTGGTCATCCGGGCTGATCGCGACACACCGCAGGGGCTGGTGGTTCAAGTCATGAACGTCTGCCTCGGGCGCGGCTTCAACGTGATGCTGGCGACCTCGTCGAAGAAGGAATGAGACCAGCGGCGGATGAACAACCGGCCTGGGTGTTCGACTGGGAGCGTCCTGCCTGGAGCCTGCGCCTGCCGTTATTCATCCTGATCTCGTTGATCGGGCACCTCGTTTGTTTTTATCTTTTTCAGGTGGTCTATCCATCGAGCGCTTCCCTGCCGCCCGTCGCGGCCAGCGTGGCGGTCCTGAACCCTGAGAGCGAACGGGACCGCCCACTTCTTGACTGGGCTGAGCTGAAGGATCCGGCTGCCCTTGCTGCGCCCGGTTTTCAGGCCGAACGGGTCACGAAGCTGGTGCCACGCTACCAACCGAGCTTCGCCGATCAAGCTCCCGCGTTTGTCGCCGTAACGCCGAATCCGGGCCCGCCGCTCCCGTCCATTTTCGGCGTGGACGGCGTGCTGTCCAGCAATCCCGCCCCGGCGCCTTCGACACCCGTCATCTTCGCTTCGCACGCGGAATTCGCCGAACCGCTTCAGGACCGCCTGGCAGGACCGGCGCCGGCCCTGCCGCGCGTCCAGGCTAACGGCGAATCGACCATCCTGCTGCTGGGCGTCGGCCTGAATGGCGCCGTAAGCGACTGTTTACCCTGGCAATCGAGCGGCAAGCCGGACCTCGATCGGGCGGCAGAACGGTTTGCGCGGGGCCTGCGCTTCAAGGCTGCCCCCGGCTACAGCTGGGGCAAACTCCGGATTACGTGGGGTTACGACGGCCCGTAACCGGTCCGGACGGCATACGGGCAGACGCCTTGCTTGCTGCAGAGATGGATTTGCACCATACTGCCGCTTCGAGAAAGCAGCCGTTGCCTTATGATCCGCGTCGAGCTTTCGATGCTCGTATTCATTTACCTTTTCATGTTCCTCGCGACCCTGTTTTCGCTTTGGATCGCTTACGAATGGGGGCGAATCCGGCGCGAAAAAGAGGCCTTGCGCTACCGGGTCCGGTGCACGATCTGTGCCACTATTTTCGAAGACAAGAGCAACGCCACCCTTCCCCGGTGCCCCCGCTGCGGAAGTTTGAACGAACGACTTGAGATCGGAGGTTTATAAGTAATCCATGGGAATGTTTATCGGCCGGAACCGGAAAGCACGGGTGACTTACGGTTTCGACGAGATCGCGCTCGTGCCTGGGAGCGTCACGATCAACCCGCGTGAAGTTGACATCACGTTTACGGTTCCGAAACCGGACGGCGGCACCCTGCAGCTGGCCATTCCGATCCTTGCAAGCGCGATGGATGGAGTGGTTGACGTCAAATTTGCGATCGAGATGGGGCGCTTGGGCGGCCTGGCGGTGCTGAACCTGGAGGGTGTGCAAACCCGCTATAAAGCCCCTGAAGAAGTTCTGTACAAGGTGTTGGAGGCGGACAAGGAGAACGTCACGGCCCTGCTGCAAAAGGTTTACCAGGAACCCGTGCAACCGGGACTCATTGCCGCGCGCATCAAACAGATTAAGGATGCCGGCGCGATCGCCGCGGTGAGCTCCATCCCGCAGCAAGCCGAGCACTACGGCCGGATCGCTCAGGAAGCCGGCGTGGACGTGTTTGTCGTGCAAAGCACGGTTTCGACCGTCCGTCACATCTCTTCCGAATACAAATCGCTAGATTTGAAACGGTTCTGCGCCGAGATGCAGTGTCCGGTGATCGTGGGCAACACCGTCGGTTACGACGTTACCCTGGAGATCATGGAATGCGGCGTTGCCGGGGTCCTGGTGGGCGTCGGTCCCGGCGCAGCCTGCACCTCGCGCGGGGTGCTTGGGCTCGGCGTGCCCCAGGTGACTGCGACGGTCGACTGTGCGGCTGCGCGCGATCACTTTTTCAAGAAGACCGGCCGCTACGTGCCGATCATTACCGACGGCGGCATGAGCAAGGGCGGCGACGTTTGCAAGGCCCTGGCCTGCGGGGCCGATGCAGTCATGATCGGAAGCGCGTTCGCCAAGGCCGTCGAGGCGCCCGGCAAGGGCTACCATTGGGGCATGGCCACGCCCCACGCCAACCTCCCTCGGGGTACCCGCATCCGTGTGGGAACGACCGGTCCGCTCAGACAAATCCTCTTCGGCCCGGCTGAGGTGGACGACGGCAGCCAGAACCTCGTAGGCGCCATCACGACCTGCATGGGGAACGTGGGAGCCGCCAACCTGCGGGAATTCCAGGAAACCGAAATCATCATCGCCCCTTCAATCCGTACCGAGGGCAAGTTGTTTCAACAGGTGCAAATGGTGGGGATGGGATCGCGAAACTCTTAATATGAGTTTGCGAAACGTGAAAATGCTGCGTACCCCATAATTTAGGACTCATGAGCTATCGACGAGTAGTGGTAACCGGCATCGGTGTGGTATCGCCCGTCGGTGACGACCCGAAAACCTTCTGGAACAACCTGGTCGAAGGCCGGAGCGGTATTAAGCGGATTACCCAGTTCGACGCATCGAGCTTCGACTGCCAGATCGCCGGTGAAGTGACGGATTTTGATCCGGGCGAATACCTGCGCAATCCCAAGGATGTGCGGCGGACCGACCGGTTTTCCCAGTTTGCGCTGGCTTGCGCCAAGAATGCGCTGGGGGACAGCGGGCTTGACCTTAATCGCGTGGACAAGTCGCGGTGCGGCGTGCTGGTCGGCAGCGGGATCGGCGGGTTACGGTCGCTCGAAGATCAACACACGGTGCTGATGAATAAGGGCGCCTCCCGGGTTTCTCCGTTCATGGTTCCGATGATGATCGTGAACATGGGCAGCGGCCTGATCGCGATGGAATACGGCTTTGAAGGCCCCAACTTTGCCATCGTCACGGCATGCGCCACGGCCGCCAATACCATCGGCGAGGCTTGGCGGATGATCCGCTACGGTGATGCGGACCTCTTCCTGGCCGGAGGGTGCGAAGCCGTGGTTTGCCCGCTCGGCATCGCCGGGTTCTGCTCGATGCGCGCCATGAGCACGCGAAATGATGAACCCGAAAAGGCCTCGCGGCCCTTCGACCGGGATCGTGACGGGTTCGTCATGGGTGAAGGCGGCGGTATCCTGGTGCTCGAAGAGTACGAGCATGCGAAGGCCCGCGGCGCGCAAATCTACTGCGAACTCGCCGGGTACGGGCTGACCTGCGATGCTTATCATATGACTGCCCCCCGCCCCGAGGGCACGACGGTGGCGCGCGGGATGAAAACCGCTTCGGATCACGCCGGAGTCAATCCGGATCAGGTCGATTACATCAATGCCCACGCGACCTCGACGCCGGTCGGCGACCTTTGCGAAACCAACGCCATCAAGCTCTACGCCGGTGAACACGCCAAACGCGGGCTGCTGGTAAGCTCAACCAAGTCGATGACTGGTCATCTGCTGGGCGGCGCCGGCGGCATCGAGAGCGCCGTCTGCGCCCTGGCCATCAAGCACGGCGTGGTGCCTCCGACCATCAACCTGGATAACCCCAGCCCGGACTGTGACCTCGACTACGTGCCGAACGTCGCTCGTGAACACCCCGTGCGCGTGGCGCTCAACAATTCATTCGGCTTCGGCGGTCATAACGCCACCCTCTGTTTCAAGGGCTTGTGAGGAACGGGTAACGGGTGTCGGGTGTCGGGTCACACGGCGGGCACGGCGATCTGGCGGGCACGACGACAGAGGTTCACACGGCGAGCCACGGCGAGCCACGGCGAACACGGCGGGAAGAGGAGAGAGTTCGGGGTTCGGAGTGGCATCCTGGGGGGTGGGTGCGAGTGCCGGCCTTAGAGTTGCCGCCGGGCCCTCTTAATCTGTGTCAATCCGTGTAATCTGTGGATGATTTCTCTTTTCTGCGTGTTCTGCGGATGATTTATCTTCTCGCTGTGGTCGCCGTGGCTCGCCGTGTTCGCCGTGTGAACCTCTGTCGTTGTGCCCGCCACACCCGCTGCGGCCGCCGTGTGCCCTTAATCTGTGTCAATCTGTGTAATCTGTGGATGATTTCTCTTTTCTGCGTTCTATGCGTGTTCTGCGGATGATTCGGTCTTCCCGCCGTGGGTGCGCGGGTTGCGCCAGGCGGGCCGGCCATCGCGCGGGCGCACCGAATGCACCAGCATCATCTCACCGACATTCTCCGGGGTAACCAGGCCCAGCAACCGTCCGGCCCGGTCCACCACCGGCAATGCCGGGCAACTGCATTCCTGCATCTGGCGCAAAGCCGCTTCGAACGGGGTATGCGGCCCGACGACGGGCAGGTCACGCCGCATGACGTTCATCACGGGCGCCGCGGGCCCATGACGCCTGAGCGCGGCGATCATGTCGTCGCGGGTGAGCACGCCGAGCACGCGCCCGGTGGCGTCGAGGACCGGAAACTCATGTTGGGACGTGCGCAGTAAAGCGTCGACTGCCTCGTCCAGCGTGGCGTGCTCGGGCAGGCTCACCAGGTGCGTCACCATCGCTTCCGAGACCGTCAGGTTGAGCGCCAGATCTTTCATCTGGGCAGTGGCCGCCTCTTGTTGGGCACCCAGGTAGATGAAGAGCGCAATGAAGATCAGCAAGGGATTGCCGAACAGGCCGATGAAGCCGAACAGGAACGCCATCGCCTGGCCGACGCGGGCGGCGATCTGGGTCGCCCGTGCATAATCCATGACCATCGCCAGCAGCGCACGCAGCACCCGCCCGCCATCCATCGGGAAAGCGGGGATCAGGTTGAAGACCACCAGCGAAACGTTCACCGAAGCAAGCTTGGCCAGCATTCCGATGCCGGGCTGCTGCAGCCGTCCAAGGTCCTCGACCCCGGCGTGGCGATGCAGGACGAAGATCAGGACGCCCGCAATGACCACGTTGACCAGCGGACCGGCGATCGCCACGACCAGCTCCTGCCACGGCTTGTCCGGCATGCGTTGGAGGCGGGCCACGCCGCCGATCGGGAGCAACGTGATATCCGGCGTCTGAATGCCGAACTCGCGCGCGGCCAGCGCGTGACCAAACTCGTGAAGGAGCACGCAGGCGAACAAGGCCGCCATGAATAGCACGCCTTGGATCGCGGCAGTGGTGCCGCCGGTCTGGTAGTAACTGAATCCGATCCAGGCCAGAAACAGAAGGAAGGTGATGTGGATCCGAACTTCGGTGCCGGCGAACCGGGCGATTTTGAGAGACCAGCGCATAAGGTGGTAGCGGGTTGCGACGGACGTCGTCCTCGAACGATCGCGCGGACCTCCCAAAGTAACAAGCCCTTCCGCACCTCCGAGGAGCCAAGGCGCAAAACGCCGGACGTGATTGCGCGCAACCGGCCGGCCGATAACCGCCTGAACCCGTGCGTAAGAAGCCCGGACCGTTCCTCACCTCCGGTCAGGCCAGGTCGCCGAGGAACGATGAGTCCGGCACGCTGAACAAGCCGTTAAAGACCAACGCCGCTCCACCCAACGCCGCACTATCCCTTCCGAAAGTCGAGACTTCGATTTCCAATTCTTCGACGGTTGGAAATTTTCTCTCCTCGAGTCTCTTACGTACCCGTTTTTCGACGAATGGATAGAGTTCAGACAACGGTCCCGCCAGGACGACGAGCTTCGGATTAGCGATGTCCGCGAGGTTGCTGATCGTCAGCGCAAGCCATTCCGCCCAGATTTCGACCGCTTTCCGGGCCGTCAACCCGTTCCGTGCAAGATCTTCCAGCAACCCGGCCAGGTCCTTTGCCTTCCCACCCGCCCGCCGGTAGGAGGCTAGCAGGTTGTTTCGCCCGACGCGGCTTTCCAGAAAACCGATCTCCTCGTCCGGGTGGCGCTTCGCCGGTTCCAGACAAAGATGGCCGATTTCACCCGCCAGCCCCATGTAACCGCGAAACAGCTTCCGCTCAGAAATGATTCCTGCACCGACTCCGGAATCCAACAGGAGAACACAAAGGTCGCTGTATCCGACCCGTCCCCCGAACGATAGCTCCGCCAGCGCGGCTGCATTGGCATCGTTCTCAGCGAAGGCCGGCAGGGGCAGCTTCACCAGGAGTTCATTCTTCAGGTCAACGTCGTGCCATCCTAACGTCGGCGCTTTACGAATCACCCCTTGGGCGTTGATCAAACCCGAAACTGCAAAACCGACTCCGCGTAATCGATCGGAATTCTTCAGTCGCTCAGACCAAACCCGGAGAACGAGGTTGGTCAGATCCTGACAGACGGCTTCGGGCTTCGTGCTCCGATGCGGAACGGTTTCATGGTGGATGATTGACCCGAATAGATCGATAAGCAACAGATGCACTTCGTCCGCGCCGATCTCGACGCCGAGAAAATAGGCGCCTGCCCCGTTCAATTTCAGGGCAGCCCCAGGTCGACCGGTAAGCTGCGTCACGAACGCTTCCCCCGTTGCGGCGATGAGACCCTTCTCTATCAACTCGCCGGTAACCAGGGTCACCGTCGATCGGGTCAGGCCAAGGAAACGCGCTATCTCCGCTCTGGAAAGGACTCCCTTTTCTTTCAGCAGCCTCAGAACGCGAGCTTGATTTATGTCGCGGAGAAAAGCAGGTCGAGGCATTGTCGTTTCGCAGGCGTACCCGGATCTGCAGTTGAAGGTTAGAGGCCGCCTGAACAGCGGGGCAAGTGAAGTGATGAAGGTAGGAGAACGCCCTTGCGTTCCCCTTGACGGCAGCAGGCAACGGATATCTCGGCTAACCCTTTCGTACTCGCCCGGCGAGGTCTTCCTTGCCGGAAACAAGCCTGGCAAGCAGCCGTTTGCCGTGCCCGGACGCTCCGAACGATGAAAGGCGGCTCCGCGCGATTTCACGCAACTTTCCGCCCACATGCCGCAAGATCTGCTGGTGCCTCGGTTCATGGTCGGGAGGCAGGGCGGCCGCCTCCTCCAAACCGCGTACGAACCCATTGATCAGGGCAGCCCCGATGTTAATCTTGTAGACATTCAGCATCGCGGCCGCCTTGGTGTCGTCGGGGTGAATTCCGCTGCCGCCGTGCAGGACGAGCGGAATGCCGGTGCTCCCGGCAATCTCGCCCAGGAGGTTGAGATCAAGGCGCGTCTCCTGGCCGTGCACGGATCCGACCGAAACCGCCAGCGTGTCGGTTCCGCTCTTCTCGGCCATCTCCGCCGCGTCATGAGCAGCCGCGGTGACAGCCCCTCCGCCCTGGTACTCACCCCCGAACAACCCGACTTCAGATTCGAGAATCGCACCCGTTTCATGCGCGATTTCAACGAAACGGGCTGTGCCGGCGATGTTATCGGCTAACGGTAGATGCCCGCCGTCATACATAACTGAATAATAGCCGCGGCGTAAGCTGCGGAAGATGTTGCTGTCTTTTCCGGGGTGATCCTGGTGCATCAGGACCGGTACCGGAGCCTTTTCGGCCAGGGTGCGAATCAGCGCCGAGAGTTCATCCATCCCCCCATAGTCGAAATTGATAAAATCGGTCTGAACCATCACGGGCGCGTCTTCAATCTCGGCGGCCTCGATGACCGCGCGCGCCATCTCGAGATTGCTGACGTTAAATGATGGCACGGCAAACCTGTTCTCGAAGACGTAAGCGAGAAATAACCGCGGCTTGGTAACAAACATGAGTTGCCCTTTCGAAAAATGTAGCGGTGATGCGGCGTCCTGAGTTTCCCTTAACCCGCCACCATAAGCCGAACGACCTCGTCATGGTTCGTTTCCGAGATCAGGCGCTCCCCGACTTTTTCGCCGCGCCGCAAGACCAGGATCCGATCGCTGACCTGGAAGATGTCGATGAGGTTGTGAGAAATGAAAATCACTCCTACCCCGTTCTTCTTGAGTTTCTGAATTATCTCCATGACTTTCCGTTGCTCGGGCACGCCCAGGGCCGCCGTCGGTTCGTCCATGATCAACACGCGCGCTTTCCAATGGATGGCACGTCCGATCGCAACCGATTGGCGTTGCCCCCCGGACAGAGACCGGAGGGGATTCTCCGGGTGGTGGATATGGATGTCGAGGTCCTGCAAGGTCACGAGGGCTTCCTGGCGCATCCGGCGGCGGTCGATGAAGGGCAGTCCCAAGACGCGCCGGACGATCTCCCGGCCGAGAAACACGTTGCCGCCGACGTCCAGGTTGTCCGCAATCGCCAGATCCTGGTAGATGGTCTCGATCCCCGCGTCCCTCGCCTGGTGCGGCGTTTCGAGGTGGATTGCCTTGCCGCAGTATTTGATGGTCCCCGTATCGGGCTTGTGCACACCGGAGATGGTCTTGATTAACGTGGATTTGCCTGCGCCGTTGTCGCCCGCCAGGGCAAGCACTTCACCGGGATACAGAGTTAACGAGACGTCTTTCAGGGCTTGCAAACCCCCGAAGCGTTTCGAGATATGCTCCAGGTCGAGTAACGGTTCCTGGTTGGAAGCATTATTCATCAGTTATCGCCTGCCCCCTTTCTGAATCTGGTCGACCAGTACCGAGATGATGATCACCACCCCGACCGCCACAAATTGCCAGAATGGTTCCACATTCACAAAAACCAGACCATATTGAATCACCGCGACGATCAACGCCCCGATGATCGTTCCGATGATCGTTCCGGACCCTCCGAACAGGCTGGCTCCCCCGATCACAACCGCGGCGATGCTGTCGAGCAGCACCGGTTCGCCCGCCTGGGCCGCGCCGGCGGAAAATTTCGCGGTGTAGAAAATCCCGGCGCAGGCCGCCGACAGTGCGGACAGGATGTAGAGCGCAAGCGTGGCCGTGCGCACGTTGATGCCCGCGCGCAGAGCAGCATTCACGTTGCCCCCGATGGCATAGATGTGCTGGCCATAGCGCGTCTGAGAAAGCAGATAGTGCATGGCCAGGATGATCGCGATCGTCAGGAGCACCAGGTTGGGAAACCCGGCGGTTTCGCCATTCCCGATCGCTCCCAGCAAACCGCCCTGCACCGGCACGGTGGTCCCCTTCGCCAACAGGAAGGCAACCCCCCTCGCGACGCCGTACATGCCCAGGGTGCCGATAAACGGCGGTACCCGCAGGTCCGCGATCAGCAGGCCGTTGATCAAGCCGGGCACGACCGCAATGCCGAGCCCGGCCGCAACCGCCACGACGAGGCTTACCCCTGAACCTCCAAACTGTGCCGCCCAATTGTAAACATGGGCGGTCACAACCGCAGAAAGACCCATCGTGAAGCCTACCGACAAGTCGATCCCGCCGGAGATGATGACGAACGTCTGGCCAAGGGCCAGCAGGAGCGGCGTCACGGTAAACAGCGCAATCGATTTCACGTTCAGCGGGTTGAACACGAACGTACCGCCATACGCGACGCGAGCCCAGATCTCGAATGCGGCTAACAGAATCGCCAAAAACAGCCACGCTCGAAAGGCCGCCAAAAGCGCCAGCCAGCGGAACCCCTTCCGGGCTTCACCGCCTGCCAGCGGCACCGGTTTTGTTAGATTCTTTTCTACCAACATTTGATGCGCTCCGTCTAAGTGTCCCGCCTGCCTCCTGAACCAAAGCCGATCGTATGCTGCTAATCTGAGTAGATGAAGCGCTTGACGTTCGGATCGTCGACGTTAGTCTTGTCGATCACGGTAAAGCCGGTGCCGATCAACGGAGGAACCGATTGCCCCGTCAGATGCGCGTAAGCGGTCAGGACTCCGAAGTACCCGATCTCGGCTGGATGCTGGGCAATGGCGATATCCACGGCGCCCGATTTGATCTCCGGAACAATCGAGGACGGAGCATCAAAAGCTACCACCCTCACTTTTCCGGTCGTACCGGCCTGTTTCGCTCCATTCGCCGCGCCCATCGCGGAGAAGAGGTTCGCACCGAACACGCCGGCCAGATCCGAATTGCGCGCCAGGACCGACTGAAACTGCGATGCCGCCTTGTTCGCATCATCATCATTGAACTGGGTCTCCAGAACCGTGACGTTTGGGTGCTTTTTCATCTCATCCTTGAACCCCTGCTCGCGCTGATCGGTCGTCGATATCCCGGGTTTCACGTTCGATACGTAGACTTTACCTTTGTCATTGATGGCTTTCGCCAGTGCGCGCGCGGCGATCTCCCCGCCCAGCACGTTATCGGACGCAACGTAACAGAGCGGAAAATCGGCGTCGCCGGTTCCGGTCTGGTAGTGCCCGTTCCCGATAAACGTGTCGACCGTGATTACCGGTACTCCGGCCTCAGAGGCCTTCTTCAGCGGCGCGACCAACTGGACCTTGTCCGTCGGCGCGATCAGAATGGCGCTCGGGTGCCGCGCGGTAACCGCGTTCAACACCGGGACCTGCGTCACCGGATTAAAATCGGGTGCGCCCTGAAATACCAGCTCGACACCCAACGCCTGCGCGGCCGCCTCCGCACCTTTGTGCATCGTGATGTAGAAAGGGTCCGTCGTAAGCCCGGGGATGAGGGCGATCGTGTACTTGGTGCCGGCCGCCAATGCCGTTCCGATTGGCGAAAAAGCAACGAGTCCGAGGGTAACAGCTACTGCAACTGTATTTATCCAGCGTTTCATATTGGGGGGTTAAACAGGCCGGGCCGCCGCACCATGGATCCAGGATGAAGCCATGGCGTCAGTCACCCGTCCGGTCATGGTTTATGTGAGTTCACCACATCATGGGATGATGGCGATTTTAATGCCTTCGCGTGCGAAGGCCAAATCCAGCGCTTTTTGGTAGTCTTGTAGTGGAATCTCGTGGGTGACGATTTCGTTCACCTTGATTTTACCGCTCTCCAGATAGTCGAGCGCTCTGGGGAAACAGTCGATCTGAGCGAAGGAGCCCTTGATCGTGATTTCGCGGCGCATGATGTCGGCCGGCGTGATCCGGGCCATAGCATCGTCGGGATAGACGGCATAGACCATGACGGTGCCGCGGCGCCGGGTAAAACGAATCGCATCCTGCAACAACCCGGTGGAACCGGTCGCCTCGATGACGTAATCAAATCCGTTCGGACTGACCTCCCGGAGACCCTGACGATGAACTTCAGGATTTTTCCGGTCGATCGCCACCACCTCATCGGCAGCCAGGCGCGCGATCAGATCCAGTTTCGGACCGGCCGGAGCCGCGACGGTTAGATGCGACGCGCCATTCAGTTTGAGCAGTTGCGCCAGTACCTGCCCGGTGGGCCCGGCGCCCAGCAACAGGACCCTGCTGCCCGGCTTCATCGCCAGGGTTTGCATGCCGTGTACCGCGCAAGCGGTCGGTTCGACCATGACGGCTTCGCGGGTGGAAAGCTTTTCAATGGGGAACACCAGGTCGGAGCGAAGCTTGATGTACTCCGCAAAAGCTCCATTAACCTCTACGCCGATGCCGTCAAGGTTTTCGCATTCCAGGAAGTCTCCCCGTTTACAGTAGAAACACCGGCCGCAGGCCATCGTCGTGCTTGCCGTCGCCCGCTGGCCTTTTTTGAGTCCGGTGACGGCAGAGCCGAGTTCAACGATCTCGCCCGAAAACTCGTGCCCGGGCGTCAGGGGGAAACGCGGCCCGAACTCGCCTTCGTGGACGTGAAGATCGGTACCGCAGACCCCGCAGGCGTGAACGCGGAGAAGAATCTCACTGGGTTGGATTTCCGGAACGGGAACGTCTCGGTACGCGAAGTTACGAGGGGCATCGTAAACAATGGCTTTCATCATGGTGAGATTGAGCGGCGCACAGTCAAGGAGGGAGAAGGATTCGCCAGAGTTTGTTGTAAAAACAAACGAAGTCAACGGGATTTTTAAAAATCTTCCCACGGTCTCTCAAACGACGCTCACCCGGAGAGACCGGATTAACTTAAATCATCCGCAGAACACGCAGAGAACGCAGAAAAGAGAAAACATCCACAGATTACACAGATTGACACAGATTAAGGGCACACGGCGGCCGCAGCGGGTGTGGCGGGCACAACGACAGAGGTTCACACGGCGAACACGGCGAGCCACGGCGACCACGGCGGGAAGACTAAATCATCCGCAGAACACGCAGAAAAGAGGAAAGCATCCACAGATTCCACAGATTGACACAGATTAAGAGGGCCCGGCAGGAACAGGAACTTTAGAATTGATATGGGCATCTCGCACCCATGATGCCGCTCCGAACCCCGAACTCTCTCCTCTTCCCGCCATGGTCGCCGTGTTCGCCGTGTGAACTCTTACGTCGTGCCCGCCAGATCGCCGTGCCCGCCGTGTGACCCGACACCTGAGTCACACCTTCACCCGCTCGATATGAGCGCCGAGGCCGCCGAGTTTTTCATCGATGTGTTCGTAACCGCGGTCGATGTGATACACCCGATTGATCTCCGTATAACCGTCAGCGCGCAGTCCGGCCAGGACCAGCGCAGCCGAAGCGCGCAGATCGCTGGCCATGACCGGTGCGCCGCTCAGGGCGCCGACCCCTAAAATCCGCGCGGTGGCACCGTCCAGTTCGATGGCGGCGCCCATCCGTTTCAATTCGGACACGTGCATGAAGCGCTGCGGGAAGATGTTTTCGGTAACGCTGCTCTCTCCGTCGGCCATGGAAAGCAGGGCGCACATCTGGGCCTGCATGTCGGTGGGAAAACCCGGGTAAGGTTCGGTCTTCAAGTGCAACGGCTTGGGAGTACCGTTGGCCGAAATCGTGACGGACCCGTTATTGCCGGAAATGTGGTATCCTGCGGTCCGGAGCGCATCGGTGACCGCAGCGAGGTGGTCAGCCCTGGTACGGGTGACGCTCACCTGTTTGCCCGCCAGCGCACCGGCAATGAGGAAGGTACCGGCCTCAATACGGTCCGGGATCACTTCGTGTTCGGTCCCGTGAAGCTCGCTGACCCCTTCGATCGTGATGGTCGAGGTACCGGCCCCGTGCACATTTGCACCCATCTTGTTGAGAAAATCGGCAAGGTCGATCACCTCGGGTTCGCACGCCGCGTCTTCGATCACCGTTACCCCGTCCGCCAGGACCGCGGCCATCATGACGTTATCGGTGCCAAGCACGCTGGTACCGTACCTTCCCTTCATTGAGACGCGGGCGCCGCGCAGCCGTGGTGCAAACAGTTTCACGTTACCGGCATGCACCCGGACGGCCGCTCCAAGCGCTTCGAAGCCCCGAAGGTGCAGATCGATAGGCCGGTCGCCGATCACGCAGCCTCCCGGCAGGGACACGGTCGCTTCCTTTTCGCGACCCAGTAAGGGACCCAGGACGCAGATTGAAGCTCGCATTTTGCGGACGACGTCGTATGGCGCCACCGTCCTGACCGTTTCCGCTTTGACCGTCACGGTGCCGCTGGCCCGCTCAACGTCGGCCCCGAGGTGCGTGAGGATCTGCAGCAGGTAATGCACATCGCTCAGGTCCGGGACGCGGTGAATGATGCACTCATCGCGGGTGAGCAAGGTCGCAGCAATGATAGGCAAGGCGGAATTTTTCGAACCGCTGACCTTCACCGTGCCCGCCAATGCGCGACCACCGTGCACGATAATCTTATCCATAGCTTGCGCCGACGACTCGGATGACCCCTTGGTAATCCTTGCGGGTGAAAATGTCTCGATATTTTTCTGCCGCCAACGAATTGCAGACGTCGCTCGCCTGGCCGGCCCCGATTTCCAAAATCAGAAGCCCACCCGGTCTCAAGTACGACGGGGCATCTCGGATCAGGCGCCGAATCAATTGCAAACCGTCCGGGCCGCCGTCGAGCGCTGAAATGGGATCCCGCCGTACCTCGGCCGCCAAGGCCGCGATCTGGGTCGTCGGAATGTAAGGCAGATTTGCTGCGATTAGGTCAGCGGCCGGCTCCGGGGCTGACGCGGAGAGCAGGTCGCCTTCGACGAAACGGACCCGTGAAGTCACCTCGTGAAGGCCGGCATTTTCTGAAGCCAGGTCCAGGGCCTGCACAGACCGGTCGATGGCGGTGACGTGGAGCTCGGGACGTTCCAGGGCGAGCGTGATTCCGATCACGCCTGAGCCCGTGCCGACGTCGATCGCGAGCCGGCCCGAGGCGTCCCGAGGCAAACGGCCCAGCGCTTCTTCCACCAGGAGCTCCGTTTCCGGACGCGGGATCAACGCCCGGGCGTCGGTTTTGAAACGACGCCCGAAAAAGTCCCAGTAGCCGAGCACGTGTTGCAGGGGTTCGCGTTCGGCCCGCCGGCGCACCTTGGTCCGCAGGACGCTGAGTTCGCGCTCCGAAACGTTGCGATCAAACTCGAGGTAAAGATCGAGACGCCGCTTTCCCAGGGCGTCAGCCAGAAGATGCTCAATGTTCAAGCGCGGGCTTTCAATCCCTCGCTGAGCGAAATAAGCGGTGGTCGACTGCAGGATTTCAAGGACCGTCACGACCGGATGGAGAGGTGGATGCCTGCGCGTGTGTGCCAGTGCCAAAGCCTTCCGAAGTTAGGCGGCAGCCGCCTCCAGACCGGCTTCGCGCAACCGTTGTTCGAGATCGCTGGCCTGCAGCGCCGCCACCATCTCGTCCATCTGTCCCTCCATGAAAAGGTCCAGGTTGTACAAGGTCAGACCGATCCGGTGATCGGTCACCCGGTTTTGTGGAAAATTGTAAGTCCGGATTTTTTCCTCGCGTCCGCCGGAGCCGATCAGGCTGCGCCGGTGGGCTGAGTATTTTTCCGCTTCCTCCTGCTGTTTCTCCTCAAGCAAGCGGGCGCGCAAAATCGTCAACGCTTTTTCCTTGTTCTTTTGTTGGCTGCGGCCGTCCTGGCAACGGACGATTCTGCCCGTTGGGATATGCAGGACCTGGACCGCTGAGTCGGTCGTATTAACTCCCTGGCCGCCAGGTCCGCCTGCCCGGCAAACTTCGATCCGAAGATCTTCCGGCCGTAATTCAACGTCCACCTCTTCCGCTTCGGGCAAGACCGCGACGGTGGCGGTGGAAGTATGGATCCGGCCCTGCGCTTCGGTCACCGGCACTCGTTGAACCCGATGAACGCCGCTCTCGTAGCGCAAGGCGCGGAACACGGCCTCGCCGCTGACCTTGAAAATGATCTCCTTGAACCCGCCGAGCTCCGACGGGCTGCTTTCCAGCTCCTCGATTCTGTAGCCGCGTCCTTCCGCGTACCGGCTGTACATGCGGAAAAGGTCGGCCGCAAACAGGGCGGCCTCGTTGCCGCCGGTTCCGGCACGAATCTCCATGATCGCGTCCCGATCTTCGTGAGGCTCGGGAGGCAGCAGGGCCACCTGCACCTCCTTCGACAATCGCTCGACGCGCTGCTCCAGCTCCGGGATCTCGAGTTCGGCCAGTTCGGCCAGTTCAGGATCACCCGAAAGGGCAATCGCGCGATTGTCGGCCAGCTGCTTCCGGCTCCGCGCAAACTGATCCCACGTATCGAGCATCTGCTTCATGCGCGCGTGTTCGCGCATGATCTCCTTGGCCTGCTTCGGATTTGCAAACAGGGATCCCGAAGTAATCTGGGATTCCAGCTCCTGATATCGCCTTTTCTTCTGCTCGATGAGTGGCGCGAAGTCCATAAATAGAAAACGGTGATCGCGCTTTCCGCGCGCTCACCGTCCTCAAACCAAAAAGCGGATTTATTTTCGACCTTTGGCTACCAAAGTTTTGCCGTAACGACGCGCAAATTTTTCTACGCGGCCGGCCGTATCTACAAACTTTTGTTCGCCTGTAAAAAACGGGTGACAAGCCGCACAGATACCTATTTTGATGTCGCGACGGGTCGACCTGGTGTGATAGTGCGCACCGCAGGCGCACACAATCGTGGTCTCAACGTAATTAGGATGAATGCCGGCCTTCATTATTAAAAGGACGAAAAGGTACCACAGTGTGACTTCGACGCAAGTGCAACCCGGGCGTTTCAGCGAGGCTTGGGCCCAGGTCCTGGCCAGAAATGGTGAGAGCCCGGCGATTCTCCAGCCGGACGGCGCACCACTCCGGACTTTCGCCGGGATCGAGCAGGAACGCCGGACCTGGCGGGACGCACTGGGAGGCTTGCCGCACCGATCCGCCGTCCTTGGACAACTGGGTAACGCACCCGGCTGGCCGGCGTTATTCCTGGCCTGCCTCGACCTCGAGCTGGTGCTGGTTCCCGTTGAAAGCAGCATCCCGGAGGACCAGCTATCCAGGGTAGCGACCCTGGCCCGGGCTCAGGCGGTGATCAGGCCCGGGGGGACGGTCGAGGTTTTCGAACGGGACCGCCTGGCTTGGGGTGAGCCCGCGCCCGACGTGCTCAAGATCACTTCCGGGACCACCGGCTTGCCCCGCGCCGTCTGCTGTCGCGAACGCCACCTTGCGGCCGACTGCCGGAACATTTGTGCCACCATGGGCATCAGGCCTGAGGACATAAATTTCGGCGTAATTCCCTTTTCGCACTCCTATGGGTTCAGCAACCTGGTCACCCCGCTGCTCTGGCAGGGAACCAGGCTGGTCTGCGCGCACGACCGGTTGCCGCGCGCATTGCACCAGCAGCTTCGGGAATCCGGCAGCACCGTGTTCCCGGGTACGCCGGCCCTCTTCCAGGCCCTGGCGGCGCTGCCCGGCACGGAAGATCTCGGCCGGGTGCGGCTTTGCATCTCGGCAGGGGCTCCCCTGGCCGCGGAGGTGGTGCGCCAGTTTGTGCGCCGTTACGGCCTGGTGATTCACAGCTTTTACGGCTCATCGGAGTGCGGCGGCATCGCTTATGACCGGGTAGGTCGTCAGGATCAGCCGACCGGCTTTGCGGGCACCCCGATGGAAGGGGTAGAAATCCGGCTGGTCGAGGGCGACCGGATCGAAGTCTACGGCCCCAATGTTGCCGACGGTTATCTGCCGATCGCCGAACCGGAAGTGCTGGACGGGGCACGATTTCGACCGGGAGATCTGGTAACCTCCACGGAGGCGGGCCTGCGGCTCTACGGCCGCGTGTCCGATTTTATCAACGTGGCCGGCAAGAAGCTGCATCCCTCGATGATCGAGGAACACCTTCGCCGGTACCCGGGCGTGATTGATGCGATCGTTTTCGGCATTCCCTCGCCAAACCGTAACGAAGAGCTGATCGCGTACGTTGTCGCCGGCCCGGCGGTCACGCGCAGCCAGATCGAGGAACACTGCCGCGCCGGGCTCAGCGGATGGCAATTGCCGCGCGACGTCCTCGTCGTTTCCGAATTACCGGTAAACGACCGCGGCAAGTGCAGCCGCGCAGAACTCGCGCGGTTCTACCTTGAACGGCATCAGGCCGGGCCCGGCGTCTGACCTTCTAAAACGGCAGTTCCTTCGAGGTCGGATAACCGTGCTGCTGCCGGCCGATGTCGGCGTCGTAAAACTTGGTGGTTTTAAAACGCTCGTACCGCCCGTCAGCCGCGAAGGTGCGGACCCGATCGCGCAAGGCGTCCATCTCGGCAGGCTCCATAGGGTTGAAATCCCGGGCGATGGCGAGGTTTTGCTCGAGCACAGCCAGCGAATCCATGCCGCTGATGGTAGTCGCGACCGGCAGGCTCATCGCGTAGCGCAACCCTTCCTCCGGAGTAATCATCCCGCTGGTGATCATTTCGCCGCTTCCCCCCAGGCTCTTCATGCCCAACGCTGCCATGCCCCGCCGGTTTACCTCCGGCAAGACCTGGGTTTCAAAACTGCGGAACGTGGCATCGAAACAGTTCAAAGGCATCTGGACCGTGTCGAAAGGAAAATCGTGCGCCAGCATCCGTAAATGAATCGCCGGATCTTTATGACCGGTGAAACCCACGAAGCGGACTTTGCCCTGCTGCTTAGCGAGCATCAGCGCCTCGGCGACCCCGCCGGGCGCAAAGATCAAATCCGGATCGTTGTGGTACACCACTTCGTGAATCTGCCAGATGTCCAGGTGATCCGTTTTCAGCCTTCGCAACGATTCCTCCAGCATGCGCATGGCAACGTCTTTGCCGCGTCCATGCGTGCAAACTTTGGTCATCAGAATTACCTGGTCACGTTTGCCCTGAAGCGCGTTGCCGAGCCGGTTTTCGCTTTCCCCTTCGTGGTACTCCCAGGCGTTATCGAAAAAGTTCACGCCCGCGTCCAGAGCACGGGCGACGATTTCAGTCGATTCCTGCTGACTCTTGGCCGTGCCCAGGTGGTAGCCCCCCACCCCCAACGCCGAGACGTTGACGCCCGTCCGGCCCAGCAGTTTCTGCGGAACCTTGCCGGCATCAACCCGTGACTCACCAGGAGGTTGGACAGGCCCGCCGGCCGCCTGCGCCGGACTTTGGCCTCCGATCAATGATCCTGCCGTTGCCATGGCCGCTCCTTTCACAAAATCCCGCCGGTTTACCTTCCAGGAATTCTCCAAGGGCGGCCCGCTCACGATTTCATCTCCGGATAGGGGCGCCCGGTGTTGTCGCTTTCCTTCAGCATTTCTTTTACCTCCGTTTGCTGCTGGTCAATCGGAAACCCGTGAGCCAGGCGTGCCTCGGGATTATCATATCGCAACGACACCTTGTAATGTTCGAATCGTCCATCAGCGGCAACGGCTCGACAACGCGACCTCAGCGCTTCCATCTCTTCCGGCGCCATGGGCTGGAAATTCTGTGCGATCTGCAGGTTCTGATGCAGCACGTCGAGCTTGTCCACCCCTGTGATCGTCGTCACGACCGGCAGACTCATGGCGTACCGAAGGGCTTCCTCGGCAGTCAGCAGCCCCTTTTTCAGAGGCTCGCCTTTTCCGTTGAACGGTTTCATCCCCAACGCCGCGATCCCGCGCCGGTTCAATTCCGGGATCACCTGCGTTTCGAAACTGAGGAATGTTGCGTCAAAAGGATTCAGCGGCATCTGCACCGCGTCAAACGGGTATCCCGTCGCCAGCATTTTAAGGTGAATCGTCGGGTCTTTGTGCCCGGTAAACCCTACGTACCGCACCTTGCCCTGCCGCTTTGCCCGATCCAGGGCCTCAGCCGCACCGTTCGGACGGATGAAAAGGTCCGGATCATTATCGAATGAGACCCCATGAATCTGCCATAAATCGAGGTGATCGGTCTGGAGGCGTCGTAACGATTCTTCCAGCATCTGGGTGGCCAGGGAACCGTCACGGCCATGGGTGCACACCTTGGTCATCAGAAACACGCGCTCGCGGCGGCCCTTCAGGGCCTTGCCCATCCAGTTTTCCGATTTGCCGCGGTTGTACTCCCAGCAGTTGTCGAAAAAGGTGACGCCGCCGTCGACGGCCTCGTGCACGATGCGGACCGCGGTTTGTTCATCCTCAGCGTCGCCCAGGTGGTGCCCGCCCAGGCCCAGCGCGGAAATCTGGTCGCCATGTTTGCCGAAATTTCTTAACGGAATCGACGGCATCTTATTCTGATACGCCTCCTTCCTCACTATTACGTCGCTCGATCACACGGCGGGTGCAGCGGAGAGAGAGAGGAGTTCGGAGTTTGGCGTTCGGAGTTCGGAGACATCATATCACCGGTTCCGATCTCCCCCGAGGGTCACGCGCACACGGCGGAAAGATCAAGTCATCCGCAGAACACGCAGAGAACGCAGAAAAGAGAAAACATCCACAGATTACACAGATTGACACAGATTAAGGGGACCGGGCGGCAACTCAAAGGTTGACACGCGCACCCGCTCCCCATGCTGCCGCTCCGAACTCCGAACTCCGAACTCCGAACTCCGAACTCCGAACTCCGAACTCCGAACCCTTTCCTCCTCTTTCCGCCGTGTTCGCCGTGGCCCGCCGTGTTCGCCGTGTGAACCTCAGTCGTTGTGCCCGCCACACCCGCTGTGCCCGCCGTGTGACCGAACTTCTACTGGCTCGTTATATCCAGGCGCGTGCCCTGGCCAGAGTTGGTAGTAACGATCACTTCCCGGCCGCGGTGGGTGTCGCGGACTTCGTAAGCCGAAGGGCTGCCGTTAAGGGTGACGGAGGTTATGACGCTGGCCGGCGGCAATGCGTAGCCGATCTTCAGCTGAAACCCTCTCGGGGTACTGGCCTGGGTCGTGTAGTGCGCCCCGTTCTGCGTCGCCGACGCGCTCATCGTCCCGGCGCCGACCCGGATGTTGTCCGCGGATAAAGCAGGCCATTCAGGCGGAAGCTCCGGCACGACGAGGATTTCGCGGTTCGGGACGTCAGGGCGAACTCCCAAAAAATGATAGATCACGGGCCATTCGATTCCGTACGACGACCAGGCCTGCATCACCATGGCGCGAGCGGTAAAGTCCTGGAAGTAGGCGTAATCCGGGCTGTCGAACAGTTCCGGCAACGCACCCGGCTGCTCGGTGTCGAGTTCCGAAGCGATAAAGGTCACGTACCGCAGTGATTCGCTCATCCGGCCGTAGTTCGCCTCGGCGACCGCCATGACTGAGGTGTTCAGGGCAGAGGCTTGGCGGCTGCCCTTGATTCCCCGGTCAGGATCCTGCCCTTGTTGGTAAAAGCCTGTGTCGCCGGTGAAGATTGGTCCTTCCAGCGTCGGAAAAGCGGTCGCGGCGTGATCCGGTGGGGCGATGCCGGTTTCCATCGGGGTGGCATTAATCCAATAGAGTTGCTGGAGTTGGGTGATGGGTTGGGTTCCCAACGTCGCGCTCGGATCCGTCGGCACCGCGTGGTTGAGGGCCAGCGAGTCAGCATAGAGGTTTTGGCTCGGGTCCCACCAGTCGTGGTCAAACTTTGCCGCCAGGGCCTCGGCCTGGCCTGCGGCCCAGTTGAACGTCGCGAGATCGCCTTTATTCCTGGCCATTTGGGCAAGGTCCCGCAAGGCTCGGATCGTGTAGACGGCGACGTCGAGTTTCTTCGCCCCCAGTCCCGCGGCTTCCACCATGCCCGCGCCTTCCGGCCAGCCGTCTCCGTTCGAAACCAGCTGCGTCGTGATGTAGTTGAGCCCGTCCTTGATAAACTCGTAGTTTTCGTCGCGGAACGCGTTATCGCCCGACCACCGCCATACCGTGGCGACGGCGGTTGCGAACTCCGCCGTCTCGTTGGTGTCGCCGGGCTGCGCGTTGGTACCGAAGTAGATGTCACCGGTCGTGACGATCTCATGCAGCACTTTGCCGGTTGCACCGTTCACCGCCCGCGAGACTTCGCGGATGGTTCGCAGATGATCTTCGGCCGCTTCCCATTGCCCGACGGCAACCAGCGGGAAAGTGGTGTACGAACCGTCGGTGCCGAAAAACCAAGGGTAATCCGGGTACCCGGCCCCGATGCCGCTGAGAAGGAAGAAATAGGCTAGCGGCGAAGGGTACTGCTTTCCTTCGTTGGTATCGCGGATCTGGGCACCGAACACGTTGCGGCGCATGTCGGCCAGGTTCAGCTTGGCCCAGTCATAGGCAGCCTGAACGGTGGCGTCGGGGATGCTGGCATTACTCAGCGGCAGGAGGGCCAGGCGTCGGCCGAGTTTCGCCGCAAGCAAACCATCCGGGTTCCCTAACCCAAGGAAGAGAGCGGCGTACGCTTCGTATTTGTCCAGGTGCGTCCCGGCGACTGCCAGCCAAAGCTTCACGGTCGAGTTCGGAGCGATAGTAAGCTGCCAACCAAGCTGCCCGGAGGCTTTCTTGCCGAGGTCAGCCGTGTTCGAGGAAAGGTTGGCGCCCACGAAACGGATGACGTCCTGGGGACCGCGGTCCGTGACCCGCCCTGCAACGAGCGCGTACCACGGTTTACCGGGCTCGGAGAACGACAACCCGGAAATCAGCGGATCAAAACTGACGTTATCCTTCTGGTCGAGCTGATCCGAAGTCAGCGTGGTGTCGGACCATGGGTAAGCCGGCAGGATCTCGCTGGTAGGTTGGAAGGCAAGCGTGGTGCTGGCGGGCTGGGCGGTCGTGTTCTGAATCTCCAGCCCTATTAACGCCACCGGCAAACCGTCCGGCGAGAACTCGGTCCGGCTGATTTGCAGCCCGGACGTAACGCCGGAAACCGGGTAGTCGAGCCGGACAAATCCCGGGGCAGAGGTGAACTTTTGGACGGCCGGCAGCGCGGTCCCCCCAAGCAGGAATCGGTAGGAATCGAGCAATTTGATCGGATGCGACCATACGCCGCCCATGTGGCCCTTTATATGCCATCCGATCGCAGGAAAGCCACCATCCTGGGTACCGACGATGTAGGCGCGATCTCCGGTGACGACGTAGCGCTTCAGGGCCAGGTTCTCGGTCGTTGAGCGGGTAGGATAGCCGGAAGCGGGCGGTGTGGTCTGGGCCCACGCCGGAACTATCAATGATAGCGTAAGATAAACGAGCGGGAACAAACGTCTGCAGAGCATAGAACCAACTCCTTAGTATTTTTCAAAATCGAACTCCCCCTGGTTTGCATCGCCTGGCATCAACATGCCGGACTCATCCTTCAATCGATCTTTGGTTTAAAGGATTCCAGCGGCGGAACACGGCGGGAAGAGGACGATCATCCATCGCACACCCTTAGGCAGTGTCGCGCCAGAACATCACCCGCAGCGGATCCGCAGAACACGCAGAAAAGAGGAAACATCCACAGATTACACAGATTAAGAGGACCTGGGGGCAGCTCAAAGTTGACACTCGCACCCACCCCGCATGCCGCCGCTCCGAACTCCGAACTCCGAACCCCGAACCCCGAACCCCGAACCCCGAACTCCGAACTCTTTCCTCTTCCCGCCGTGGTCGCCGTGTTCCGTCGTGTTCGCCGTGTGAACTCTTACGTTGTGCCCGCCGTGTGACCAAACTCCGAACCCGCTACTCCTCCGTCAGTTTGAGTTCGGCGAACCAGAAGGTGCTCTGGTCAACCGAAAGATCGCTGAACGTCAGGCGAGCGGGATCGGCGTTTTCAGAAGGGGTAAACTCCACGGTGTAAGTCTTCCATTGATCGCCGAGCGCCACGTTGGTCCCCTGAACCAGTGAGGCCTGGTTACCGGTGGCCTTTTCCGGCACGACGTAGACGTATTCCCGCGAAGAACTCTTGGCGCGAAAGGCACACCGGTAACGTTTGCCCGCCTGAAACTTGAGGGCCGGTACCCGCAGTTCGACGCTCCAGAAAAGGGGCCCCGGCTTCGAAACGGTGACGGCCGCGACCTTTGCGCCGCTGGCTTCCTCGACCACGCGCTCCAAACGTGCCTGAGCGCCTCGTTGCACTTCGAGCTGAAACAGGGCCGGATCCGGCACCACTTCCTGCGCAAACCCGGCAGCGGCCGGCACGAGACAAATCAGGAAAACGCTCCGGACCACCAAATCAGGGACACGCATAGGGTCCTCATTTCAGGTCACGCCTGGGTTTTCAAGCCAGATCGCGTGGCGCGCCACAGGAAACCGGCGATACCCGAAATGCTGCCACCCGGCCTGCCGGGCCAAGGCCCTGAACTCGGCGGCCGCGAACGCCCGGCGCATCGACATCCGCGCGTCGTGCCTGGTCATTCGCTGCCGGAATGCCAACTCAGTCAGAAGGTAGATCCCGAGGAGGCTGAGATCGGACCGCTCGATATCCGCAATTAATACCGCTTTCCGCGCGAACATCCGAGCGCGGCGCAAGAGCGCCACGGCCTGAGCATCGCTGAAGTGATGCAACGCCAGGGAGCAAAACACATAATCATAGGCGGCTTCAGGCTGGAAGCGCGTCACGTCCGCACGGATCAGTCTGATCTCAGGGTAACAAGCGCATTGGGCTTCCGCCAACGCCAGGGTCGAGGCTTGAAAATCGACGGCATCCACCCGGATGGCGACGGCGCGTGCCCGTCCCCAATCGACGATGTACCTTGGGATGTCGGCCGTCGCCGTACAAAAATCCAGCAGAGACGCCCGGTGCCCGGGCCGGAACCATCGCCGCAGAAAATGTTCAACCAACGCGTAGCTGCCGAACCAGCGGTTTAACCGCTGCAGGTTGTGCAGGTCGCAGATGAGCTCCGGGGAGATCGGCTGATCTTCGTCCATGAGCTCGCGTTCAGCGGCGTCAAAGCTTCGTTCCGGAAACAGCCAGTTACTGGACATCGTCAAGTGCCACAAATGAAGAGCGTGTCGGGTGTCGGGTGTCGGGTGTCGGGTGTCGGGTGTCGGGTGTCGGGTGAATCGTGGGGGAGCGCTGCCCCTGTCAAGCTTGTAATTCCTCTTTCCGCCGTGGTCGCCGTGGCTCGCCGTGTTCGCCGTGTGAACTCTTACGTTGTGCCCGCCACACCCGCTGCGGCCACCGTGTGACCGTGTGAACTCTGTCGTTTGCCCGGCACCTCACCATGACCGCCGTGTGGCCAGGTACGCAAGCATGCGGCCGGTCCTGCCGCGTTCCTTGCGGTACGAATAGAAGCGCGTCAGGTCGGTGGCCGTGTTTTCCCCGTCGTCGGCGATCCGGCCCACGCCGGCTGCGGCCAACTGTCGCCGGATTTCAGCGGCAAAGTCGATTTCATACTCCGGCGGGCGAATGCAAGGGCTGAGTTGGGCAACCAGGTCCGGCGGGTTTGTGCCGAACGCTTCCGACATCGTCCGGACGCAGCGCCCGGCGATATTCGCTTCGGTACCTTTTTTCCCGGAATGGATCAGCCCGATCGCCTGGCTTCGAGGGTCAACCAGGTAAACCGCACAACAGTCGGCCACAACAATTCCGAGAGTCACGCCTGGATCGCACGTCAGCAACGCATCGGCCCGGGCCGCGACCTCGGGAGAACTCGAGTCGATGACCGCGACGTCTCCGCCGTGCACCTGTTCGGCGCTGCGCAGCGGCGGCACCCCTGCCCTGCGCAGCACCCGCCGATGAATCTCGACGAGGCGGGCCAGCGCCGTTTCCCGGTCGACGGCCACGTCGAGGCCGGGCACGCGGCACACAAATCCATGCTGCACCCCAGGGACGGCGGACAGCGCCGGAAACGCGAGCACCACCGGCTCAGTCATTATTCCGCAAGTCAACCTTGCCGGCAGGCGGGGTGAGAGAGATCCGCTTGGCTTTAGCCGTCGCCGGCTTGTCAGGGTCCAACGGCGAATCGTGGCGGAACTTGGCCGCCTTGCTCGCCTCGCCGGTAGTCAGCGTGGACGGACGCGCCGTCGCCGAGTCAAACTCATTATTGTACTTGATTTCCGTGGCCGTGGAACGCTGGAACTCGATGACCGCTGAGATGTAGTTGAACTCAGCCTGCACGAAATTGGTCTCGGCCGTGGTCAACTGGGTCTGGGCATTCAGCACGTCGAGCTGGGTGCCGGTACCGGCCGCCAGGCGTTCATTCGAGAGGCGCAGGGCTTCGCGGGCCTCCTCGATCGCCTTCTGGGTGCTGACGATGGTTTCCTGGGCGTTCCGCAGATTGCTGACCGCCGTGGCCACTTCGAGCTCGACCTGCCGCACGGCGTCATCAAAGGTGGCTTTGGCCTGTTCCAGGCTGGCGCGCGCCTCCTTCACATTTCCGTAAGTTCTGAAGCCGTCGAAAATGTTCCAGCTCCCGGACAGACCGAGGAACCAGCCTTCTCGTGTTTTGGTCAGCTGCGTTGAGCTCGGATCGTTACGTTGTTCGAGGCCCGCCTGGGCCGTGATGGTCGGCTGGAAGCCGGCCGCCTGGACCGTGACGTTTTCAACCCCCGCCAGAACGTTGGACCGCTGTACCTTGAGGAACGGGCGGTCGGCGCGCGCAATCGCCAGGGCCGAGGCCAGATCAAATTGGATCGGGGTGTAGGTCAGCATCCCGGCTACCGGCAAGGGTTCATCCGAGGCGTACTGCTGGTCTGCCGGGATGCCGAGCGTGCGCGCGAGCGTGAGCTGCGCGATGCGGTAGTTGTTGCGCGCGGTAATCAGGGACGGGATCTGGTTTTCGAGCTGGGTCTCGGCCTGAAGCACGTTGAACTGGGGGACCGTTCCAGCCTCGAATCGGCTGCGCTGGTCAGCCAGCTGGCTTTGCAGGAGGTTGACCGATTCTTCCTGGACCTGAATGAGCGCTCGGTCGAGGAGGATCTGGTCGAACTGGGTGCGAACGTTGGCGACCACCTGGTCAATGGTGTCGCGCAACTGGTAGTACGCCGCATCCTCGCTGATGCGCGCCTGGCGCCGGGCGGCGATGTCCGCTCCGCCGTTCCACAAGGTCTGCGAAACGTAAAGCTGCACCACCCAGCTGTCAGTCGTTCCGCTGATGGCGCTCGTGACGCCGCCGAAGAGCTGGTTCAGGGGTACGCTCGCGGTATTGGAAGTGGTCAGCGGGGTACCGGCCGGCAGATTGGCCGGCGCCGCAACCAGGTCGAGGTTTGAGGTCGAGGAAGTATTCCCGCCGCTCGTGTGCAGCAATGCCGGATCGGTCTTCGAATAGGTGCCGGTCATCGTCAACTGCGGCAGGAGCGTTGATTGCGCCACCAGCACGATGCCGCGCTGCCGTTTCAGTTCCTGAACCTGCTCCAGAATCGAAGGGTTTTGCCGGAGGGCCAGCTGCACCGCTTCATCGATGGCCAGCGGGTGGCTCCGATAGGTGATTCTCCCCGGGGCTTCTCCGGCACCGCAATTCCAAGCAAAGAAAATTCCTGCGGCAAAAACGGCGATAACGGGTCTCATGCTTTAGTGGGGGATATTTCGCAAAAGTCGGAAATCTTTCGATAAATTTCGATCCAGGTCTTACTTTCTTCCGGAGTTAGTCTGTCGCGCATCACCAGGCTGATCTTGTTGATCATGTCCTGGCGGATGCGTGCCACCAGATTCGAACCTTTGCGGGTGATCTTGACGATCACTTTACGACGGTCATCCTGCGCATGGGAACGCTGGACGTAGCCCAGTTTTTCCAGCCGATCGACCAGACCGGTGGCTGCCGCCGTCGTGTGCCCCATCCTGGCTGCGATCCCGGACATGGTCAGGAACTCATGCCGGACCAGGTACGTCAGCAGGAAAAACTGCGGAAACGAGACGCTGCCGCGTCCGAGTTCCTCTGAAAGTTGCAGGAGGAACCGACGCTGAAGCTTCATGGCGAGATCCGCCAATTCCTCCGCGTCCGCATGGAGACGATCGGTAGCGCCAGCCTCAGTCACGAGCATAAAGGACGAAATTTAAGGACGTTAACCTTTTGGATGCCCGAGTTAAACATAGCCTGCGCATTTTTCAACCGCCAGCCGAATCGGCTGCAAACCTGAGCACCCTCTCAGGGGCTTCCTGCCCGGCCGCACCAAGCCACCCCGCCGCCGCCTCCCGGGTCCCGCTTCCATTTCCATTTGCACACCCCGGATTTTTGGGTGACCCATTGTTCTTCCCGGTGCCTCCGCCCCTGTTCCCCTGTTCTCCTGCCGATTATGTCATACCAACAAGTGCAGCCGCCGGAAGGCGGTAAGGTGTCGATCGTTGACGGAAAACTACATTGCCCGGATAACCCGGTCATCCCGTTCATTCGCGGTGATGGCACGGGCCCGGACATTTGGGCGGCCAGCGAACGTATTTTCAACGCGGCCGTAGAAAAGGCCTACAAGGGCCAGAAAAAAATTGTGTGGTTTGAGGTGTTTGCCGGCGAGGCCGCAAAACAGCGGTTTGATAACTGGTTGCCGGATGACACCGTTAACGCCTTCAGGGAATACCTCGTGGGCATCAAGGGCCCGCTGACCACTCCCGTGGGCGGCGGCATCCGTTCGCTCAACGTGGCGTTGCGCCAGTTGTTGGACCTGTACGTGTGCCTCCGGCCCGTCCAATGGTTCGAGGGTGTGCCTTCGCCGGTCCGCCGTCCCGAGAAGGTGAACATGGTCATCTTTCGGGAAAACACCGAGGACATTTATGCCGGCATAGAGTTTCCGGCCGGCAGTCCGGAGGCGGAACGTTTCCTCAAATTTCTTCAAACGGAGTTTCCGAAAGAATTCGGCAAGATCCGGTTCGGCACGGAAGACGCCACAAAGGGGTTCCTGGCCTACGAATCGCGCCTTGGCGAGCCCAAGATCGAAGTCGGGATCGGCATCAAACCGGTAAGTCGCCTGGGGTCCGACCGGCTGATCGCGGCCGCCATCCGTTATGCCATTGCGCAGAAGCGGAAGTCGGTCACGCTCGTGCACAAAGGCAACATCATGAAATTCACGGAAGGCGCATTTCGCGACTGGGGCTACCAACTGGCTGACACCCTGTTCGCCGACGAGACCTATTCCTGGGCTCGCTGGGAGCGAACGAAAAAGGAAAAGGGCGAGGCGGCCGCCAACGAAGAGCAAAAACGCGCGCAGGCCGAAGGCAAAGTGATCATCAAGGACGCCATCGCCGACATTACCCTGCAGCAAGTGCTCACCCGGCCGGACGATTTCGACGTGATCGCCACCCTTAACCTGAATGGCGATTACCTGTCGGACGCTTTGGCCGCCCAGGTCGGTGGTATCGGGATCGCCCCCGGGGGCAACATCAATTACCATAGCGGTCACGCCATTTTCGAAGCCACCCATGGAACGGCGCCGAAGTACGCCAACCAGGACCGCGTAAACCCTGGATCCGTCGTGCTTTCAGGGGAGATGATGTTTCGGCATCTGGGCTGGACCGAAGCGGCCGACCTCATCATCAAGGGTCTCAACGGCGCGATCGCCAGCAAACGGGTCACGTATGATTTTGCCCGCCTGATGGAAGGCGCGACCGAAATCAAGTGCTCGGAGTTCGGCGACAATCTCATCCAGCACATGGGATAACGGGTTGCGGGTAACTCGTAACTGGTAACTGGTTTTCCCCGGCGACGGCGAGGAGACGAATCAACGCTGACTTTGACGGCGGCATCCGGTACTGGGAATGCCGCAGCAAAAGCTCCGAACTCGCACCAGCTACCAGTTACCCGTTACCAGTTACGCGCTACCATCACGTCGCGATTTCGATCTCGGCGTCCGCCTTATCGACATCGTCGAAGAACAGCTTGCGTTGCCGTTCCCACACGTACCGCTGCAGCAGGACTTTGAGGGTGGCGGTGAGGGGCACGGCCAGGATCGCGCCCAGGGGGCCGCCGAGCACGAGGGTCCAGAGAAACACGGAAAAGATCACCGTCATCGGGTGGAGGCCGACGGAGTTGCCGACGATGCGGGGCGCCACGACGATACCGTCGATCTGCTGCACGATGAAAAAGATGGCGCTCACCCAGAGCGGGTGAATCCAGTCGTTGAATTGGACCAGCGCGATCAGCACAGCCGGGATGTAACAAACGGCAAACCCCACGATCGGCATCAGGCCGAGAAACGCCAGCAGCAACCCGATCAGGAAGCCGAACTGCAAGCCGAGGATCGAAAGCCCGGTGGCCGTCAGGCAACCGTCAATCATGCTGACGACCAACTGGCCCCTGAAGAAGTTAATGAGGTAACGGTTGATGTCCGAGAGGACGATCACAACCTCGTCTCGAAACTCCGATTTGCGCAACGGCAGGTAGTGGGTCCAGGACTGCGCGATCCGCGGGCTCTCCATCAGGAAGAAGAACAGGTAAAGCGGCACGGCCAGCATTCCGAACAGAATCCCGAACACGCCGAAGACACCGGTCAGGCTCGACTGGCCGACGGCCCAGAGTCGCTGGACGAAGCTGGGCAACTGTTCTCTGAGGTACTGCAGTGACTGCTGCACGTACGGATCATCCCGGAGACTTTCCAGGCCCGCGGATGGCGTCGGACTGGAATTCGCCCCCGGCGGCTCGGGTTGGGGCGCCGGATTTTCGTAATGCCCATGGTTATGCGAGGTCAGTTGCGGCAAGCGGGCCAGGTTTTCCTCGAGCAGATCGTCAATGAGGTGCCAACCCCGGTCAACGTAGCCGGGCAAAGCCGCGGAGAATTTTACGCTCTCCGAGTAAATGGACGGCCCGATCACGAGCAGAAGTGAGACTCCGCCGGTCACAAAGCCGGCAAAAACCACGACGACCGCGAACACGCGGGGAAGCCGCCAGCGGGCCAGCCAGCTCACGAGCGGCTCAAGCAGGTAGGCGAGCACCCCGGCGATGGCTACCGGAAACAGGAACGGCTGCAAAAAAACGAGGATTTTTGTGGTCAGATAGATGACAAGGGCCACGAGCCCACCGATTACGAGGAGAGAAAGCCCTGTAATCGCGTTCCAAAGTGTCTTCTTCTGCCAGGGCGTAGGGTACAATCCACCTCAGGATGAACGCTTTTGATAAGCTTTCAACCCAAATCGAAGGGCGGGACGCGGGTTGTGCGGCCCGGCATGTGCGACCCTTCTCAAGTTGTAAATCCGTGCTTAGCTATGTCCATGTCGACTGAGACGATCACCAAGCAGATTCAACAGGCCGGCGAATGGATCGAGCCGTTACAAAACGAACTTCGCCACGTCATCGTCGGCCAGGATTATCTGATTGAACGACTTTTAATCGGTCTGCTCTCAAACGGTCATATCCTGCTGGAAGGGGTTCCCGGTCTGGCCAAGACGCTGACGGTCAAGACAATGGCCGCGGTCATCGGCACCGAATTCCGGCGTCTCCAGTTTACCCCGGACCTGCTGCCGGCCGACCTGATCGGCACGCTGGTTTATAATCCGCGGGACGGCGAGTTTCGCCCCAAACTCGGCCCGATTTTCGCCAACCTGATCCTTGCGGACGAGATCAACCGTGCGCCGGCCAAGGTGCAAAGCGCCCTGCTCGAAGCGATGCAGGAACACCAGGTCACCATCGGTGAGAACAGTTTTCCGCTGCCGGACCCGTTCCTGGTGATGGCGACTCAAAACCCACTGGAACAGGAGGGCACCTACCCGTTGCCGGAGGCGCAGCTTGACCGTTTCATGCTCAAACTCAAGGTGGATTACCCGACGAAAGCCGAAGAACGGAAGATCCTGGATCTCATGGGAACCTCCTCGCCGAAACTGGACGTCCAGACGGTGGTCGCGGCCGAGCGGATCCTGGCGGCGCGCGAACTGGTGAACCAGATCTACATCGACGACCGGGTCAAGGATTACATCGTGGATGTGGTCTGGGCGACCCGGCACCCGGCCCAATACAAGCTGGGCATGGAAGGTTTGATCCGGTACGGCGCCTCACCGCGCGCGACGATTTATCTGACCCTGGCGGCACGGGCGCATGCGTTTCTGAACGGACGCGGTTACGTGACGCCGCACGACGTCAAGAGCATCGGGCCTGACGTGCTGCGCCACCGGATCGTCGTGAGTTACGAAGCTGAAGCCGAAGAAGTCACCAGCGAGACGGTCGTCGAAAAAATCTTCGCCGGCCTGGCCGTACCCTGAACCGATGCAGGCCACCCGAGATATCTCCTGGCGGCACCCTTGGATCAATCAATGCAGTCCACGCGAGATATAATTAAGAAAATCCGGCGCCTGGAGCTGCGCACCCGGAGGTTCGTGGAGAACGCATTCTCAGGCCAGTACCACAGCGTATTCAAAGGCCGGGGCATGAATTTCGACGAATTCCGACCGTATCAGATCGGCGACGAAATCCGCACCATCGACTGGAACGTCACGGCGCGCACCGGCGAAACTTACGTTCGGAAATACGTGGAAGAACGTGAACTGACGGTGATCCTGCTGGTGGATTTGAGCGCCTCCGAAGGTTTCGGGAGCCGTCAGGCGAGCAAACGGGAAATTGCCGCCGAAGCGGCTTCGCTGCTGGCTTTCTGCGCCATCCGCAACAACGATAAAGTCGGTTTGCTGCTGTTTACCGACCGGATCGAACTGTTCGTGCCGCCCCGCAAAGGCAGGACCCACACGCTCCGGCTGATTCGGGAGATCCTCTACTTCGAGCCGGAAGGTCGCGGAACCAGCCTGCATGGAGCGCTCACCTTTTTGAATCGTGTAACGACGCGGCGGGCCGTCGTCTTTTTATTCTCCGATTTTCAGGATCAGGGTTACGAGCGCCCGCTGGCGATCACCAGCCGCCGTCACGACCTGATCGCCGTACCGATGGAAGATCCGGGCGACCTCGAATTACCGAACGTAGGCATCATCTCGGCCGTCGACCCTGAAACCGGGCGCAGGTTTCAGGTCAATTCCGCGGACCGGCGCGTACGCACCGCTTTTTCGCAGGCAGCAGAGGCGCAGCGCCGGCAGCGGGATCATTTGTTGCGGCAATACAGCATCGACACGGTTACCTTGCGGACGGACCAGGATTACTTTCCCGCGTTACGTGCTTTCTTTCTCCGTCGAGAGAAACGCATGAAAACCTCATGACGGCTGCGGTTTTCTTGTTTCTGGGGGCCGGCGAGGAGATCGAAGACATCCGTCCTCCCGTGGTTTCTGACCCGGTTTGGGTGATTCTTGCCATTCTGACCGGCCTGCTCCTGGCCGTTCTGCTCGCGTACCTGCTGTGGCCGAATCCGAAGCCGGCGGTCATCCCGCCTCCGGAGCCGACCGCCTGGGCGCGGACCAAACTGGCCGACTTGGAAGGGCGGCTCGCCAAGTTGTCGGCGTATGGAACCAGCATCGAAGCCTCCGATATCCTGCGCGAGTACGTGATGCGCCGGTACGGCCTGCGCGCCACCCAGCAAACCACCCCTGAATTTCTCGCTTCGATCCTGCCTCATCCAAGCTTCACCCCGCCCCTGCGGGAGTTGCTCGCGGACTTTTTGGGCGCTTGCGACCAAATCAAATACGCCCGGGTTGATCCGGGAGTGGAAGCGAGCGAAAATCTGCTTGAACAAGCTCGTGCCTTTATCGATCAGGTTTCGTGAATTCGGATTTTCGCTTTGAGCAACCGTGGTTTCTTTTGCTCCTGCTGGTTTTACCGACCGTGTGGCTGTACCACCGACGTTTTCACCGGCCGGCCGGGGTAAGCTTCGCCCCTGTTCGCAACCTGGAGGTGGCCGCCGCCCTGCGTTCGCCGCACCTCTGGTTCCAAACCGCGTTGATCGGGATGGGGTGCTGCATTTTGATCCTGGCGCTGGCCCGGCCTCAGGCCGGCGAAGAAACGTCCAGCGTGCACGCCAGCGGCATCGATATCATGCTGTTGCTCGACGTGTCCCGATCGATGTTGTCTGAGGATTTCCAGATCGGCAGCGAACGGGCGAGCCGGATCGACGTGGTCAAGCAGGTGACCGAACGCTTCATCCAGGGCCGGCCCAGCGACCGCATCGGAATCATCGCGTTTGCCGGCCGGCCGTACATGGTGAGCCCGCTGACGTTGGATCATGATTGGCTGCTGGCGAACCTGAAACGGCTTCAGATCGGGCTGACCGAGGATGGCACCGCGATCGGCTCAGCGCTGGTGGCGGGCGCCAACCGCTTGCGCGACCCCAACGTCAAAAGCCGCGTGATCGTCCTCCTGACGGACGGCGACAATAACGCAGGCAAGGTGCCGCCCCTGACCGCCGCCGAAGCGGCCGCCGCCATCGGCATAAAGATCTATACGATCGGGACCGGCACCAACGGCCTCGTGCCGTTTCCGACTACCGACCAGTTCGGTAACAAGTTCTACACCCAGGAGTACATGCCGTTCCAGGAAGATGCCTGCCGGCAGATTGCCCGGATCGGCAGCGGTAAATTTTACCGGGCAACCGACACCCGCGGGTTGAGCGACATCTTCACGGACATCGACCATCTGGAAAAGCATGAGATCGCCGTCCAGGAGTACCGCACTTATCGGGATCTGTTTGCCTGGTTCGCAGGTCTGGGCGCCGTCCTGGTGGCCGGTGGATCGGCTTGCGGTGAAACCCTCTGGAGACAGATCCCATGACGTTTGCGCAGCCCCTCTGGTTTACAGCGTTGCTGCTGATCCCGCTCCTGTATTTCTGCATGTCGCGCGGGGATGCCGCCGTTCGCCGGCGCCTGGAACGGCTGGTTGCGCCGCGGCTGCGGAGCCGGCTGGTTGAGGAGGTCTCCCGGACGCGTCGCTGGCTGAAGCGCATTTTGCTTTTGATGGGTTTGGCCGGAGCGGTGGTGGCCCTTGCACGGCCGCAGTGGAGTTACACCGAACGGCCGGTTACCCGCCAGGGCCGGGATATCCTGATTGCCGTCGACACCTCGCGGAGCATGCTCTCCGCCGACATCAGCCCTGACCGGCTGACCCGGGCCAAACTGGCCGCTGAAGATATCATCCGCAGTTCGCCGACGGACCGGATCGGGCTGATTGCGTTTGCCGGGGAAGCGCAGCTGGAAGCGCCCCTTACGGCCGACCTCACCACCCTGCGATCGACCCTGGCCCGCTTTGATACCAATACCGTCGAGCGCGGGGGCACCGACTTCGAGGCCGCCATTCGCGCAGGCATGCAGGCCTTCGGCAAAACCGAGCACGGTTACCGCGCCCTGGTCCTGATCACGGACGGCGAAGAACTGGAGGGAGATGGTCTGGTCGCGGCTCGTGAAGCGGCCAAGCTCGGCATCCGGATCTTCACTGTCGGCGTCGGCACGCCGGAAGGCGCCAACATCGTCCTGCCGTCCGGTCTCCCCCTTCGGGACCGTTCCGGACGCGTGGTGTTGAGCCGGCTCGATGAGGAGGGCCTCCGGGCGATCGCCGAGGCGACCGGCGGCTTCTACACCCGCCTGGAAGCAACCGCCGTGCGGCGCCTGATCAATGAGGGCCTCGCCCGCATCACCCAGCACCGGGGCGACGAACGTGCGTTCCGGGTACCGGTCGAACGTTTCCAGATCCCGCTTGCCGTCGGGCTGGCTTTGTTGCTGGCGTCGTTCCTGATTTCAAATCGTCGCCCCCCGGCCGATTCATCAATCACAGCCGCCCTGGGTCGGAGAAAACTGCCCGCGGCGGCTCCCGCCCTTGCCCTGCTGATGGCAACGTTGTTGGTGGTCATGGCCGCAACGCCGCTCGAATTGTACCAACGCGGCGATTACCAACGGGCTTTCGAGGCGTTCCAGGACGAACTTCAGCGCCGGCCTGACGATCCCCTGCTTAACTACAATGCAGGCGACGCGGGGTACCGGGTCGGCAAATACGAGCAAGCCTTCGAAAGCTATGCCAAGGCGATGAACAGCCCGGATTCGACCATCCGGCAGCACGCCTACTACAACGCCGGCAACACGCTTTTCAAACAAGGCGATGCCCAGGAGGATCTCGAAGGCCGGTTGACCCGGTATTACGACGCGCAATATCAGTACGAACAGGCGCTTGAACTGGACCCGAGCGACGCGGCGGCAAGAAAGAATCTCGAGATCCTCAAACGCCGGATCAAGGAAACCGAGGAGCAAAAGAAACGGCAGGAACAGGCCCAGAAAAACGGGGCCCAGCGTCCGGGGCGCAAAGGACAAAACGGCCGCCAGCGCAGCCGTCCCAGTCCTAACGGCGGGCAATCTCTCGAGCCTTCCGCACCCTCCTCTCCCGATGATTCGGATACCGACCAGGGCGCGGGGCCGGACGATCCGGGGGATACCCAGGGTGACAAGCCCGGACCGGATTCCACCCCCGCGGATAAAAACGGCGATGTGCGCGAGCGCGGAGAAGGGGATGAGCAAACTCCCCCCACCCCGAATCAGGGCGAAGAAAAACCGGGACGAATGTCTGCCGACGAGGCGCGCGGATTGCTGGATTCATTGCGAGGTGACGAGGATCGCGTTGACCTCAATCATCATAAGCGAGACCGGGCCGTAACAAAAGATTGGTAAAATGAAGTGCTGGAACTGGATTTGGTGGTGTTTGCTGGGCTGGTTTGCGGGATGGGCGATGCTGCCGGTCGCGGATTCGGCCCAACCCTTGCTGCGAGCGTACCTGTCGGATTCCGTCACCGAAGTTAATCAACCCGTTCAGCTGCAGATCGAGGTGGCCAATGGTCACCCGCAAGAGCCGCCGAACTTTCAGGTGGACGGCCTTTCCATCACCTTCACGGGTCAGGCCACCAAGATTCAGGACTTGAACTTGCAGGCGACCACCAGCGTTATCTTCAGCTACGTGGTTACCCCCACCCGGCCCGGGTCGTTCCGCATTCCCTCCGTGCCGCTGATAGTGGACGGCCGGACGTACCAGACGCCGCAATTGGAACTGCAGGCAACGCAGGGCGGCACGGGCAGTGCCGGCGCCAACGAGCAGCCTTTTTTCGGCGAACTGATCGTGCCTAAAGATTCGGCCTTTGTCGGCGAACAGATCCCGATCGAGTTACGATTTTATTTCGATCACCGCATCTCGTTTCAGCCGTACCCGCAGGGGCAGCTGCCGATCATCGACGGCGATGGGTTTGTCACCCGGCGTTACCCGGAACCGATCGAAAAGCGGCAGTTTATCAGCGGTAAGGAATTCAGCGTCCTGATTTATAAGACCGCGATCAGCGGCGTAAAAGCCGGCAAACTGGAACTGCACTCCGCCTACCAGGAGTTTCTGCTCCACCTGCCGCTCACACGCCACCGGCCGAACGGCTTTGATGATTTTTTCGATCAAGCGCCTTTTGCGGACTTGTTTGATTCCGGGCCTCGCAAAGACGTGAAGGTGGAAACCAACGGCACCACGCTGGAGATCAAACCGCTTCCCACCGCAGGACGCCCGCCTAACTTCTCGGGTGCGGTTGGCCAGTTCACGGTCGTCTCCTCCATCCAGCCCCGGCGCGCGAAGGTAGGTGATCCGGTGACGTTACGGATTGAAGTGCGCGGCCTGGGGAACTTCGACCGGATGGAGGAGCCGACTCTGACCGAGACCAAGGGTTGGCACAGTTACCATCCGTCTGAAGACCTGACCTTGCTGGATGACGTCGGAGTCAGCGCCGTGAAGACGTTCAACTTCCCGCTGATGGCGGAGGCGGTGACGACGCGGAGCCCCGAGGTGGTGTTGAGCTATTTCGATCCCGTGGCGGAAACCTACGCTGAAGCCAAGGCGCCGGCCGTCCCGGTCGAGATCAGTGGTTCACCGCTTAACCACGCTCCACCTTCGGTAAGCACCAGCGACGGCGAATCGGTCGACAAACCTCCCGGTGGGGAGGACGGAAACGCGGGGTTGCACCCGATCCAGGTGAAGCCGTTGCCGGTCGGCTCTTTCCAGTCAGTGCTTGACCGCCCGGTCTTCTGGTATACGCAACTTATTCCGGCAACCATTTTCCTGCTTTGGTTTCTGCTGAATGTGGCCGGGCGGTTTTATGGGGCTTACGGGCCTGAACTGCGTTACCGGTACGAACGGCACCAGCGCCTGCGCCAGTTGAATGCCGCCGACCCGAAAACCGCGTTGGATGCCGCCCGGCGTCTCATCGAGTTGCGGGCGTTGATCCGCACCCGGGGCCGGGGTCCTTACCAGCAAGCCGATTACCTCCTCGACCGCAAAGATGCACCCGAGGAACTGAAGCGGAACCTCAAGCAGGCGTTGCGCCGGCGTGAGGAAGTTGCGTTCAGCACCGGCACTCAGACCGCCTGGTCAGAAGAAGAACGCCGCAAAATCAAGGAAGCCATTCGCCAATGGGAAGCATTGCCCTGACGCCGCGCCCGAGCCGGAAGCTCCCGGACCCAGGGGTATTATCCGGATGCGCGACGGGCCCGAGGCTCGCGGCCTTGCTCATGCCGCTGTTGGTGTTGGTGTTGGTGTTGGTGTTGCTGCTGCCGCTCCCGCTCCTCTCCGGCGCAGCGGCCAGAGCTGCATCCACCGAAGATGTGTGGGCGACGGCCAACCAGGCGTATCAAGCGGGTAAATTTGAGGAGGCCAAGAGCGATTATCTCCAGCTGTTATACGCCCGGACTTACAGCCCCTCGGTTTTCTATAACCTGGGTAACGCCTGGTGGAAACTGGGGCAGCGCGGCCGCGCCGTCCTTAATTACCGCCGCGCACTGATTCTGGAACCCACCTCGGCGGATGCGGAAGCCAATTTGCGTTTCGCACTGCAGCAAACCGGTCAGGATCCGCCTTCCGAGTTGTCCGAAGAGCTTAACCGTCACGCCGATCTGTACCCGTGGATCGACACCGTTGCGCTCTGGGTGGCAATTTTCGGCACCATCATCTGGTCGAGCGCCCGCGGCGCGTGGCGCGACCTCGCCCGGGTTACGGTCCTGCTCGCAAGCGTCACCTTCATCGTGAGCTTTGGGCTGACGCTGTGGATCGGCCGCGGTGACAAAGACCTTCAAGGGGCAATCATTTTACCCGGATCCGTTGACCTCAAAATCGGCCCGGCACATAGCGCACGCATTGCCGAGACGGTTGGCGAGGGCCAGCAAGTCGCAATCTTAAAAGAGCGCGGCGAATGGATGCAATGCCGTTCGCAAGCCGGCGTCGTCGGTTGGATTCAAAATTCCGCGGCGGAGAGGATCATCCCGTGATCCGGCTAAGCATCGCGCTGCTCATCTGGGCCGGACTGGTGGCAGGGGCAGCGGAGGGGGCGGAAGGTAAGCCGGAATGGTTCCAGGATCTGACCTCCCGCCGCCCTCCCGGGAACTTCACGCCTCCGCCTGCCATGCGCATGGTCTACCGCTTCGGGTGGAGCGGGTTCCCGGCTGCCCGGGCGGAGGTTCAATTCCAGGCCGGACACGGCGTCTATGAGTCTGATGCCACGGGCGGCACCTATGGTTTTCCCCGAACGCTCTTCCGGCTGGACGTGACCTTTCGAAGCACCACCGATCGCGCCACCTTGCACCCGCTGCACCTTTTCCAGGAAGAACGCTACCGGGCGGAAACGGTCCGGACCAACATCGATTATAAACCGGATCGCCTGGTTGCGCTGCGCGAGGTTACCCCGGAAAAAAATCCGTCAAAGCCCAACACCTTCGACCTCACGCCGGCATTTGACATTCAGAGCGCCGTTCTCTGGCTTCGAAGCACGCCGTTGCAGACGGGCCAGAAAGAGACGTTCATCGTCTGGCCCTCAAACGCCCCTTACCTGGCGACCGTCACGGTGCTCGGCCGTGAACGGATCCGGGCAGCCGGAGAGGAGCGGCCCGCCATCAAGCTCGACCTCCAGCTCAAACGGATCGACAAGAACCTCCAGCTCAAGGAGCATAAAAAGTTCAAGAGCGGTCGCGCCTGGCTGTCCGATGATGAGCTGCGAGTTCCGCTGCGCGTGGAAGCGGATATTTTTGTCGGATACGTCTACGCAGAACTCGAATCGTTCCAACGTGAATAGGAAAGAAATGTTCGGAGTTCGGAGCTCGGAGTTCGGCGTTCGGAGGCAGCAATCATCCGCAGAACACGCAGACGAACGTAGAAAAGGGAAAACATCCACAGATTACACGGATTGACCCAGCTTAAGGTCACACGGGGGGCACAGCGTAAGAGTTCACACGGCGAACACGGCGAACACGGCGAACCACGGCGGAAAGAAGAGTTACAGGCTTGACATCCGCGACTCTTCCCCAAGCTCGTGCCCGACACCCGACACCCGACACCCGACACCC
>JAFBAP010000016.1 GCA_019247695.1 Verrucomicrobiota bacterium
TTGGTGGTGGGCTACCCGATTGACCGGGAAAACCGCGGACCCAAGGACGGCCTGGCCAGGCTGGAAGGATTCCGGACCGACCGGGGCAGCGCGCGCACCCTCGTCTGGCTCCCGTCTCTGTTAGGCTCGCAGGCGCAGAAGGACCTCGGCCAACTGGTGCGGCTGGACCACATTCTTTCTCAGAACCGTTTTGCGGATTACGTGCGCGACCTTTCCCAGGTCGACCGGGAGTCGGCGCGCTCCATTCTGACCAACCAGCGCGACGCCCTGGGACAGCGCCTGATCACTTACCTTAACGTCGCCTACGGTCTTCAAAATGATCCCGGCGGCGTGCTGGACGGCATGCAATCGATCGGCGGTGAAGAACATTTTCAGTCGCTTAGCCCGGGCCTGGAGCTGAACGTGCCCGGTGAGACGCACCTCTCTCGCGCATTGGTTGACCTGCTGCATCAGGCCTTGGCGAGCCAGTACCCGGGGCACCCGGAGTTTGACAAGGAGCTGAAGATTACCAAGGGAGCCGTGCAGAAAGTCCTGGAGGTTGTCACCGGCACCCTGCGCACCAAGGAGCGGCGACTCCGCGTGGAGAAGGCGGATCGCGCCCTCGTGAGGCAGATCGCCAATCCCCTGAAACTCGGGGAGATGGGCGAAGACCATTTTGTGATGGGGGAACGGTGGAAAGACCACTTCCAGCGAGCCGCCGCGAAAGGTGAAGGCCTCGACAGGATCCGGGTGCAGGACCTGCGCCGCTGGATGGATGAATCGGAGCCGATGGGCTTGCCCCCGTTGTTGCAGGACCTGGTGATCCTTTCCTTTGCACAGCAGACCAACCGCTCGTTCACCCTTCACGGCGGCCCGTTCACCCCGGAACCAGGCGGCAAGTGGCCCGATGAATGCGCCCTCACTCAGCAGGCGTTGCCGGCGGAACCGGATTGGGAGCGGGCGGTCGAGATCGTGCACACCGCCCTGGGTGTCGCCGGGCTACCCTCCTTCATGAGCGGCCAGAACGTGGCGCGCTTCAGCGAAACGGTTAAGGCTGAGGTTGAACGGCTCAAGCTTCAGGAAACGGCTCCGAAACTTAAGGCGGCCCTGGAACAGCGGGCTGCCGACTTCGGGTGCACCGGCCAGGCCTTCGAGCGGCTGGTGACGGCACAGGAAGGAGTCAAACTGGCGTTGTCGATCCGAGACCGGAGTGACGCCGCGTTGATCGAAGCGATCGCTCGCCTCGACTTGCAGGCGGCCCTCGCCGCGATCGGCACCAGCCTGAAGAAAGCCGGCAACGTCGCAGATAAGGTCAAGGGCGCTGACCTGACCGCCGTAAACTCCGTGTCGAGGCTCGAGGGCAAGGCCGGGGAAGAAGGACGGCGGTTACGCGATGACCTTTTCGAAGCGTTCCGGCACAACGAATACGCCGTGCCTTTCGGTTCTGCCTTCGACACGATTAACCGCGAGGCCATCAGGCTGCTGAGCTCGTTGGTGCAGAAAGAGCCGAAGAGGAATGAAGATGGTCCCGGGCCGGGCGTCACCGAGCCCGTGCCGCAAGTGACGGAAAAGCGGGCCGGCCTCATCTCCCGGTGGGGCCGGAGCCAGGTCGAGGGAGACGACGTGCCCGGGTGGGTTCCCATCGGCGTGAGAGAGAAGCTGCTCGCGGTCGTCCAGGTTCGGGACGTTCATGCCGGTGGAAAATTGGGCCCGGTAGTCGTAACCCAAAACCTGGCCGCGCTGCTGGCTGGGGCCGGCGATGCCGAGATAGATTCCGGCACCGGACAATTTCGGATTCCCGGTTACGGAATCGACTGCCGGCTGAGCACCGATCCGGGCCGGGAAAACTAAAGGCTGACCGCAAACCACATGGCCGTTCTGACCGACAAGCAACTCGCCGCTCAAATCCGCAACTGGCGCAAAAAGAACCTCGACGGTGCCCCTTTCGGCATCCGGACCGACCAGGAATTCCGCGGCAACCGGCGGCTCGAGGTGGATGGCCGGGCCTATGAAGTGGCGGAATGCCGCTCCGACCTCGAAGCCCGGGAACTGCTGGCCCGCCGGTCCGGCGATGATGGCTTGGTGCTGCTGTTCCGGGTCGGCCACGAGCATCTCGGCGAAGACCTGCTCGCCAGGTTGACCAAAGAGCGGCTGTTGTCGGTGGATACCCGCCAAAGCTTGCGCGAACTTTTCCAGGCCGCCTCGATCGACCCTCGCATCCTGGCCAATCCCAAACTGGTCGAGGCCTTGGTGGCGGCTGCCGCGGGACGGGGCGGGGTCACCTCCCCGGCCGGCATTCTGGACATGGACCTGGCGTGGAGCGTCCTGTTGGGAAACCCTGAGCTCGTTCATCGCCGGCCGGACCTCACGACCTTGCTGCGCTGGTCCCTCGATGAAGCCCAATGGCTTGAGGTGCGCGGCTTGGAACCGGAGCTCCGTAAAGCGTTTTTCGCCTGGGTGGCGGAGCGGGCCGGTGAAGCAACGCATTTCATCGACGCCGCGGAATCCGGCGGCCACGCGGAAACGCTGGTGCCCATCGGCCTTGCCCTGGGAGTCCTTTTCCAGGATGGCGGCCGCCACGAAGAGGCCCGGCTGGAGGGACGCGTCCGCATCGAAGATTACCTCGGAAAACAGAAAATCGGTGCGGGCCCCGCGATGGCCTGGCACTTGGCCGCGGCGGCGATCGTCAAAGAATTCAACGAATTATCGTCGTTCCAACGGGCCGACCTGGCCCGGCGGCTCGACCAGCTGCTCAAGGCGCTGAAGGTCGAATCGTTGGCCATTGATTCCGATTTCTCCGCCTTGGGCTTTGCGGAGCGGACCAAGGCATTCGCGGAGACGCTCCAGCGCTACGGCCGGCGCAAGGCCGGGCAAGCCGGCGCCGCACTCGGGGCCTGCTACCAGGCGCTCCAAAACCATGCGCTGTCAGCGGATCCTAACCATAAGAAACGTCTCCCGCGGGCCGAGATGGCGGGCCGTTTGGCCCTCTGGCTCAAACAACACGACCGCGAACCGAACGTCCCCCGCTCGTTGGAGGACGCGATGGACGGTTACCTGCGCGAGCTGTCGTTCGTGGACCGGGCGCGCTTCGCGCTGTTCGGAGGCGACGCTGCAGATCACGAGCTGTCTCAGGTCTATCACAACATCGCCAAACAGGCGGCAACGATCCGCCGGGAACAGCAGCGGCACTTCGGAACCCTTCTCGCCGCCTGGAACGAGGAGGGCGGTGGCGCCGGCGCCGAAAACCTTCTCACGGTGGAGCGCGTGGTGGAGCAGGTCGTGGCGCCCCTGGCCAAAGAGCGCCCCGTGCTGCTCCTCGTCCTGGACGGTATGAGCGGGCCGGTTTTTTGCGAGATGCTCGAAGACTTCGCCCGGCGCGGGTGGCTGCCGGCCGCCAGCGGCAGTGAACAGGAACCGTTGGCGAGGCCCGTACTGGCTGCGTTGCCCTCGGTCACGAACATTTCCCGGCAAGCCCTGTTTTCGGGCAAGCTGGATGGCTCGGATAAACGGGGCGAGCAGGTCGCTTTTCGCGAGCACCCGGCGCTGGCCGGCCCGGCCGGCAAAGGCAAGCCCCAATTATTCTTGAAGGCGGATCTCGCCGGCCCGGGAGAATCGTTTTTGGCCGAGCCGGTGCGCAAGGCCATTGCTTCCCCCTCACAACGGGTCGTTGGGGTGTTGTTGAACGTGGTCGACGACCAGTTGAGCGCGGGAGATCAACTGGAAGTCGAGTGGCGCATTGATAAGATCCGGTTCTTAGGGCCGGCGCTGGAAGCGGCGACGCAGGCCGGCCGTGCGATCGTGCTGACGAGCGATCACGGCCATATCCCGGACCTTAACCAAACGGTGAAGACGACAGAATCCTCCGGCGGGGGCGACCGGTACCGGGATGGCGGCGACAGACCGGCCGGTCCGGGAGAACTGTTCATTCAAGGCGAACGCATCAAGGCGGCCACGGGCGAAGAGGCTCTAATTGCGGCCTGTGAGGAGACTGTCCGTTACGCAAGCAAGAAAGGGGGTTACCACGGGGGCGCTTCCGACCTCGAGATGGTGATTCCTCTGGCGGTGCTGGAGGCCCGAACCGACGCCCTGGATGGGTGGCTGCCTCCCGAGCCTTTTGCGCCTGTGTGGTGGCGATGGAGGGAGTACCTCGGCGAGAGCACCGGTCCGTTGCCGAAAACGTCGTCACGGCGCACGAAACCGAAGCCCGCCCGGCAGGAGGCCCAACTGGCCGACCTGCCGCTGTTTGGCGGTGCCGCCCCAGGGCCTGGAAGCGAATCCGGTGTGCCTGCGCCGTGGTTGAAGCGCCTCCTGGATTCGCCGGTCTTCAAGCAACAGGCGCAATCGATGGGTAAACTCACCCCCAAGGAGGACCAGGTAGTGTCCTTCCTGACCGTAATGGAAAAACACGGCAACGCCGTGTTATTCACTACCTTGGCGGCCGATCTACGATTGCCGCCGTTCCGGTTGCCCGGACTGCTCTCGTTACTCGGGCGCCTGTTCAACGTGGACGGTTACCCCGTCCTTGAGGAGGACCGTGCTTCTCAAACCGTCCGGGTCGATCGCAAGCTGCTGGCCAGACAGTTCGAGCTTCCGGATTAACGTCACACGGCGAGGGGGCGGGCACGGCGACGGAGGTTCACACGGCGAACACGGAGCGCCACAGCGACCACGGCGAGAAGGGAAAAGGAATCCGCAGAACACGCAGAAGAACGCAGAAAAGAAAAAACATCCACAGATTACACAGATTGACACAGATTAAAGGGACGGCCTTTGGCGGGCACAACACTGAGTTCACCCGGCGACCACGGCGGAGGTATAGGTTATTTGGCTTCTATTTATTTACCCGGCACTCGACACCCGATACCCGGCACCCGACACCTCCCCCATTTGTGGCATTTTTCCGCTTGTGGCATTTGTGTCATTCTCTGCCGCTCCGAACTCCGAACCCCGAACTCCAAACCCCGAACTCCAAACTCCGAACCCTTTCCCCCTCTTCCCGCCGTGGTCGCCGTGTTCCGCCGTGTTCGCCGTGTGAACTCTTACGTTGTGCCCGCCAAACCCGCCGTGCCCGCCGTGTGATCGACACCATGAACGCCCCTCCCCTATCCGCCCGCAAACGCACGGAGCTGCTTGAAGCCTTGCGGCGCGGCACGGTACCCAGCAAAGGGCTTGGCGAACTGGCTGTGGGCCTCGAGCGTTTTGTCCCTACGGTGGACGAGTTGCTCGATCACGTCGCAACCGGCGGCACCGCCTTCAAGGCCGTCCGAGGCGATTACGGTTGCGGTAAGACCTTTTTTTCGCGCTGGCTGCAGGAGCGGGCTAAAGCTCGGGGTTTCGCGTGCTCCGAAGTGCAGATTTCCGAAACCGAAACGCCGCTTCACCGGCTCGAGACTGTTTACCGCCGCATGATGGAACGTTTAAGCGTGCCGGGAACCGATCTCGGCGCATTTCGCCAAGTGATTGATGGCTGGTTTTTCACGTTGGAAGAAGAATTGATCGCCGCCCATTCGGGTGAGGAACTGAACCAGTCGGAACTGCTGTCGAAGACCTCCGAGCTAATGGAGAAACGGCTCGGCGAGGTGGCCAGGGTGCGGCCACAGTTCGCCAGCGTGCTCCGGGCGTACCGGAAGGCGCTGGTGGATGGTGACCTTCCCACGGCCGAGGGCTTGCTGTCGTGGCTGTCGGGGCAGCCGAACGTCTCAGGCAGCATCAAGGGCAAGGCCAACGTCAGGGGCGAAGTGGATCATTTTGCGGCCCTGGGTTTCCTGCAGGGATTTCTGCGGGTCCTGAAAGATTCGGCTTACCCGGGCCTGATCCTGGTTCTCGACGAAATTGAAACGCTCCAGCGGGTGCGTTCCGACGTGCGTGAAAAAGCCCTCAACGCGCTCAGGCAGCTCATCGACGAGGTGGACAGCGGCCGGTTCCCGGGTCTGTTCCTTCTTATCACGGGAACCCCGTCCTTCTTCGACGGCCCGCAAGGCGCCAAAAAACTACCCCCGCTGGCGCAACGGTTGCACACGGACTTCGATCCCGAAGGCAGGTTTGATAACCCCCGGGCCCCTCAGATCAGACTCCTGCCCTTTAACAATCAATCTCTTCTGGAGGTGGGCAGAAAGGTCCGGGACATCTTTGCGGCCGGCAGCCCCCGGCAGGCGCGCGTTCTTACCATCGTTGATGACGGCTTGATCGCTACCCTCGCGGGCGGGATCTGCGGGGGACTGGGAGGCAAGGTCGGGCTCGCCCCGCGTTTGTTTCTCAAGAAACTGGTGGCCGATGTCCTGGATCGTGTGGAGCAGTTTGAGGATTTTGACCCGAGGCAACACTACAAACCGGTCATTGACGGCTTGGAACTGAACGACGCGGAACGGGCGGCCCTCGGCGCGGCTTCCGTTGATGACATCCCGCTGCGATGGTGAACCCACCCCCCTCGGAGCGTTTTCACCCGCTGCTGCGGCATCATTTGGTCAATACCCTGGGCTGGCGAGCCCTGCGCCCCTTGCAGGAGCGAGCGGCCGAACCGATCCTGGGAGGCGCCCACCTCCTGGTGCTCGCCCCGACCGCAGGCGGCAAGACGGAGGCTGCGGTGCTGCCGGTGCTGTCGCGCCTTCTTACGGAAGGCTGGGCGGGCACGTCCATCCTGTACCTCTGCCCGCTCAAAGCCTTGCTGAACAACCTGCACCCGAGGCTGGGAGTCTACTTCGGGATGGTGGGTCACCGGGTTTGCCTGTGGCACGGTGACACTGCGCCGGGCGAACGGCGCCGGATCGAATCCGAGCCCCCCGCCTGCCTGATGACCACGCCTGAGTCCCTGGAGGTGATGCTCATCTCGTCGCGGCAGGGGCCAAGGACGTTGCTCAAGGACGTTCGAGTCGTGATCGTGGACGAGATTCACGCGTTTGCCGGCGACGACCGGGGCATTCACCTGCGGGCAGTTGTGGAACGCATCTCCGCCCTCGCCGGCAGGGAACTCCAGCGGATCGGCCTCTCGGCGACCGTGGGTAATCCCGAGGGACTGCTCGACTGGCTGGCCGGACATTGTGCCGGCCGTAAAGGGGTGGTAGCAGAGTCCGGAGGAACCGCGCAAGCGGACGTTTTGCTGGACTACACCGGCAACCTGGAAAACGCCGCCCTGGTGATCTCCAGGCTGCACCGCGGCCGGAAGCGGCTGGTGTTCTGCGACAGCCGGCGGCGCGTCGAGGAACTGGCCGTTCACCTCAAGGCGCAGGGGGTCAGCGCGTTTGTCTCCCACAGTTCGCTCAGCCTGGAGCGGCGCCGGGAAGCGGAACGGGCCTTTGCCGAAGGCGAGAATTGCGTCATCGTCGCCACAAGCACGCTGGAACTCGGGATTGACGTCGGTGATCTCGACCGGGTGATCCAGATCGATGCACCCGCGACCGTCGCCTCGTTCCTTCAGCGGCTCGGGCGAACCGGGCGGCGCGAGGGCACGGTGCGAAACTGCCTTTTCCTGGCCACGAATCCCGCGGCCCTGCTGCACGCCGCAGCCCTGATTTCGCTTTGGGAGGAGGGTTTCGTCGAGCCGATTTATTCGCCGCGCGAGCCTTTCCACCTTTTTGCCCAGCAACTTCTCGCCCTTTCGCTCCAGCATCGCGGCCTTGCGCGTGACGGCTGGCAACCCGGCATCGGACGCCTGCCGGTTTTTCGAGAAATGGGAAACGAGGAACGCGAGGCGATTCTGGGCCACCTTATCAGGACGGGGATCCTCGGCTTTGACGGGGTCTGGCTTGCAATGGGCGAGGAAGGCGAAAAGCGCTTCGGCCGGCGGCATTTTCTGGAACTGATGTCGGTGTTTACTTCCTCGCCTGACTTTGAGGTCCTGCATGGCAACCACCCGATCGGGACCCTGGACTGGCTGGCGCTCGCTTCCAACGACGGCAGCCGGAGGCATCCCGTGATTCTCGCCGGGCGGAGCTGGGACCTGCTGGAAATCGACTGGAAAAAGCGGCGCGTCTTTGTGACACCAAGCGAAGGGCGCGGCAAAGTCCGATGGCGTGGCGTCCGGCGCGGTCTTACCTTCGTTATCGCCCAGCGCATACGCCAACTGGTGTTGGCATCCGGCGAATCAACCCGCTGGTCCGCGCGGGCCAAAACGGAAATGGCCAACCAAAAGGAGCAGTTCCATCAAGTCGCCGGCGAAGCCGGTCGAATTTACCATGACGCTGCCGAAAGCCGGATCCGGTGGAGCACCTTTGCCGGAAACGCGCTGAACGAGATTCTGGGCAGCGTGTTGGAAAGGGAACTAAAACAGGAGTTGGCCTGGGATGACTTCGAGATCTCGTTTCCCGCCAGTACCGACGTGACTGCCATTCGGACTACGGTCGAAGAGCTTCTCGGCGCTCCGAATCTCATCGAGCGACTACCCGGGTCGCAGGAGCTTCTCGATCAACTCAAGTTTTCCGCGTGCCTGCCTCCGGCACTCGCCAAACGGGCCGTTTATGGCCGGGCTGAGCTGAGGGGCTTGGCCCAGGCGTTTGGAATTCCTCACGATTGTGCCGAAGAAATCAGGGCTCAGTCCAAGACCGATTCGTAATTCGCAAGTTCTTCCCGCTTTTTCCGAGCAAGTGCGCAGGATTGTGTCCTGCTTCGGAGTTGCTGATTCGTTGCGGGGGGGAGGTCATGGATTTTCTCTTTTCGGGGAGAACGCGGAACTGGCGTCCGGTCCATTCACGGGTGCGTCCATGGTCAGAACGATTTTGGCGGCCCTGGCCTTGCCGTCGACCAGCTCAGCAAACGCGGACGGGCCATCGCTCAGCGGGCGTTCTTCCAGCCAGTCGGAGCTCGGCCGCACGACGCCACGCACCAGCAAACCGATCGCCTGGGTAAAGTCGGTCTCTGTGTAGGCAAAGCTGCCGGTAATGGCGATCTCCTGACGGATGAGGTAGTTGGCAGGCAGCACCGATTCCTCGTCGTGCAGGCCGATCAGCACGACGCGCCCGCCCGGCAGCACTGAGCGAATCGCTTGCGCGCGCACGGGCGTGGCGCCCACCGCATCAATCACGCAATCGACGCCACCGGGGTAGCGCTCCTGGACGAAAGCCGCGACGTCCTGCTCGCGCGCGTTGATCGCGTCACGCGCGCCCCAGCGCAGCGCAACCTTCAACCGCTGCGGCGCCACATCACTGATAATGATCTGCTCGACGCCCCGGGCGCGAGCGACGGCGAGGGTGCATAGCCCGATCGGGCCGGCGCCAAGGATCAGCAGGCGCTGGTGCGGCTGTACGCCGGCCAGGGCGACGGCGCGGACCGAGCACGCGAGTGGCTCCGCCAGCGACCCTGCCACCAGGGACAGGCGCTCGGGCAAGGGGTAACACTGGCGTGCCGGCACGGCAACGTACTGTGCAAATGCACCGGGACGATGCGCGCCGACCAGTCGGCGCTGGCGGCAGAGGTTTGAGCGGCCCGCCAGGCACCGATCGCAGGCGCCACAGACGATCAGCGGGTTGAACGTCACCCGGGCGCCGGCCGCGGCCAGGTCACCGGTCGCAAAGGTTTCCCCTGCCGCCTGCACAACCCGTCCGGCGCCTTCGTGTCCCATGATCAGCGGCGGTACTCGCAGGCTGTTATGGCCCAGGAAGCCGCTCAGTTCCGAGCCGCAGATGCCGACGGCTCCGACCGAGATCAGCACCTCACCCGGTGCCGGCGCCGGCATCGGTTCGGCCCGCTCCATCATGCGGCGCGGCCCTATCCACACCAGCGCTTGCATGGTCTCATTCTTCATAGCTTCTCCTCAGGCGCTCGCTCTCTCGTTCATCCTGCCGGCACGACCGGGCGCTAATACCGGCGAACCCAAAACCGTTTTCGCCCATCCCCTTCAAATGTGGGCTGCATTTCGATGAGCTCTGCGTGATCCGAAACCGGCAAGAGCCCAAACTGCGTCGCTGCGGTGAGACCCCGGCCGAGTTCGTCGCCGAGCCTCTTTTGATCGTCCGTCGTGAGGATCTCTCGAAGCATGGTTTGCCAGGACTGCCAGTCTCGCGGGGTCGCTTGATCAAACTCCGGGTATCGCCCTTCAGGAACGCCCAGGATGAAATCGCCGGAGGATTGACTCTGGCCTGCAGACACGACCTCCAAAACCTCAAATCGCCGGTAAGTGAAACCTCCTTTCGCGATCATGGCGGTTCACCTCGATGCCAGGAGAGGGTGCCGGCCGGCCGAGCGCTCTGCACAAGCTGGGGTTTCCTTGCGCGAATACCCGTCATCACCTTTCCAGAATGGTTTGGTCATCTGCCCGGCCCCTTTTTTCTTAAGGAATTGCGGTTGGGACCATTCGTCAATCCGGACTCGGAGACGCGGTCTCGGCCTCATACGGCTCGTCAACCAATAAGGCGCTCGCCCGGCATGCAGCCACGGCAAGTGCATCGCAACGGTTATTTTCGGCCGTGGCCGCATGACCTTTCACCCACCGGTGGCATGTCTCGTGTCGAGCCAGAAGACGGTCAAGTTCCTCCCAGAGATCCCGGTTACGGACGGGTTGTTTTGTCACCGTCCTCCAACCGTTTCTTTTCCATTTAGCCATCCATCCTTGCGTAAGGGCATCCAGCAAATATCTGGAATCGGAAATGATCTCCACCTGACACGGCTCTCTCAGGGCTTGCAGAGCCTTTGTTAAGGCAGTCAGCTCCATTCGGTTGTTGGTTGTGCAGCGGTATCCGGCGCTTAGCTCTTTGCGAGCGTTTCCATAAATGAGCACCACGCCATATCCACCGGGCCCTGGGTTGCCCTGGCACGCACCATCCGTGTATATGGTTACTCGTTTCACGCCGCTTCATTTGACATTCCCCCGCGCTCGAAGGCGAGGGATTCTCGCTCCTGTGCCTCATTCATGGTCATAGCACCCGGAGTGCGCCATCCGCTCCCGGAAAAGCGGGAGAGACGAGTTCAGCCTGACATCCTGCCGGTCGTTAAGTCCGCCCCCCCGAGCTGATGGACCGGGACATTCCGGGGCGTGCCGTGTTCTACCATCTACCATTCAGACAGTAATGTCGCCAGGATGTCGGCGCCGGATGATGCCCCGTAGCTAGTTGAATCGGTCTTAGGCCCAACGGGCCGGGAGACGGTTTGATGGCCTGAAGGGCCAAAGGAACATAGCCCAGGGTTTACCCTGGGTAACCGTCAAATCACGATCGAGCCCTCCTAAGGCGTCACGTCCGTACGCCCACCTTGACAAACGCCCGCCCCGCCGGGTTGGATTTGCTGAAGGGGCGGCAGAACCCGTCGGCAACGCTTTCTACCGCCCCTTCAGGGCCGGATCAGAGGGGAACCGCCTTCCCAGGGTGAAACCCTGGGCTAAGTTCCTTTGGCCCTTCAGGCCATCAAACCGTCTGCCGACCCGTCGGGCCTAGACCATTCATACGGTCTAATAGGGCACTGGCTGCGGATTACTTAGAGCTGGAGCGCCTGTGCGAGGCTCCATTACCTAAGGATTATCCGCCCCTTTACCGCCTGGAGGGTTCGTACAATCCTCCCCAGGAACTGGGTGAGGAGGTGGCCGGCGCTGAACGAAGAAACTCCGCACCGATCGGGTGACGGCCCGCGTGCGCATGGAAGAACTGGACGACTTGATTCGCGAGAACACGGGGTCGGACTCTAACCTTTTGGGCGAGGATTTGGTGCTCCCCAACCCGCGTTGAGGTGTGGACCGCCGATGGGCAAGGACCTTCTCCTTCAGGATGCGCGTGACGACTTGGGAGGAGGCTCAGCCTTTTCAGCGCGATCCAACATCGAATCCGCCTGACCGCGTCCCAGCGGACCGCACGCGAACCGGGCGGCAGATCTGAGCGCCGCACGGGCAGGCTCGGACTGTGGCCTTTGGACGGTTACACCGCCCATTGCTTCGGAATCGCCAATGTAAAAAACCGACTGAAACATTCCCGGGCCCACATTATAGACGATCATAAGAAATACAGAAAAAACATGAGCGAGTTCATTTACCGTAAAGCCCACCTTCTCGCACCTGATACGCGTGCCCTGCTCGGAAGCGTCCTCGTCGCCATTCCGAAGACGGCCGTTGAGGAACTCAGGACCAGGCCCGACCGTAAGCACGCCGAGGAGGACGCCCTCTTCCGTGAATTGATCGATGATGCGGATCTTGAAATCATCAACCAGCTGGTCATTTCTCCCTTCGGCCGACATTTAACGGAGTTTGAGGCGTTTCCGATGTCTGAGACCGGCGATCTTCCGAATCCGCAGGCGACCTCTCCCGACGGGAAAAGGTTCTGGCGGTTATCCCGGTAAATCCGTCTGGGTGGGTGGCGGGTACCGGAACTCTGAAGAGCGCCACCCGCAGCCCGGGATCTCACGCCTCCCCGGCGCCGACGCCGGGCCAGCCGTGCGCCGCCGACGAAGAAGAAGGTGGCGCAGGTGATGCCGGCAGGTCGAGCGTTCGCGGAATGCGGCCGAGCCCGTGCTCAGGCTCCCTGACCAGAAACGTGGTGATGCCCAGCGCGGCGGCCCCTTTCTCGTCGAGGTCCGGGTCATCGCCGACGTGCAGCATCCGGGCGGCCGGCACGCCGAAGCGGGCCAGTGCCGCCTGGAAGATCAGGGGCGACGGCTTGTTGGCGCCGACCTCGCTTGAGACGATCACGTGTTCAAAGTACGGTGCGAGTTCCAGCGTGCGCAGCACCGCGTGCAAGCGGCCGTCAAAATTGGAGAGCACACCCAGGCGCAATCCGGCGCCGTGAAGCACCTGCAACGTGTCGTTCGCACCCGCTCGGGCACGCCAGATTCCCGGCTGCTCAAAACGGCGGTAAACGCGCTCAAAATAGGTGTCGAACTCCGGCAGAGAATACCCCGCAACGGCGAGGGTGCGCACCACCAACCGGCGCCACCACAGCCGGTCGTCATCCGGGCGAGGACCCGCCAGATCGGCAGGCGGCGGCGTTTCCTTCCAGGCACGGCGAAATGCCTGCTGGACCCGGCCGGCGTCCCAGTCCTGGCCGAATTCGCCGGCCACCTCGCTGTAGATGGTTCCCGGGGGACGGGTCAGTTCGATGAGGGTTCCCACCGCGTCGAAGGTGACAACTGAAAACTGCATTGGTTCAGACCGCCGGAGCCGGCGTCCGCAGCCGCATGACCGGAGGGAATAACCGGTCATCAGTCCTCGCCGGCTGGCTTGACGCTCCTTCCATTCAGTTTTAAGTTGAGCGACTCGACCGAGTCTGGCCAGATTGCTTCGGGTTGTACAGAAGTAATTGGGTTTGATCGGTCCCTTATTGTTTATGAACAGCGATCTTCTGGCGGTGTTGGACTACATGGAACGGGAGAAAGGTATCAAGCGCGAAGTGTTGCTTGAGGCGTTGTCTCGTGCCTTGCTCACAGCCGCAAAGAAGAGCGTCGGTCCGGCACGTGATCTGAGGATCACCATCAACCCACGGTCGGGCGAGATTACGGCTCTGGCAAATCTAATCGTGGTGAACGAAGTCAAAAGTGTCCACGATGAGATTGGCCTGGCGCGCGCCCGGAAGGTCAAACCGAACGCACAGATCGGCGATGAGATCGAGGTGGAAGTCACGCCGGAAGGCTTTGGCCGCATTGCCGCCCAGACGGCCCGGCAGGCGATTCTGCAGAGCATCCGCCAGGCTGAGCGCGAGTTGATTTACGAGGAATTCAAGGATCGGGCCGGCGAAATCGTCAGCGGCACCGTGCGGCGTTTCGAACGTTCCGACGTCATCGTTGACCTGGGTAAATTTGAGGCGATCATGCCCGCCCGCGAACGGGTTGCCACCGAGGATTACAGCATCGGGGACCGTATTCGCGCGTACGTGGTGGCCGTGGAATTCTCCAATCGCGGCCCTGAAATCATCATTTCGCGCAGCCACCCCAATTTTGTGCGCCGCCTTTTTGAGGTGGAGGTCAGCGAGATCGCCGACCGGACCGTGGAGATCAAAGCGATCGCGCGCGAAGCGGGTTACCGTACGAAGATCGCGGTATGGTCATCGGACGAGAAAGTGGATCCAGTGGGGGCCTGCGTCGGTATGCGCGGCTCGCGGGTCAAGAACATCGTCCGCGAATTGAACCAGGAAAAGGTCGACATCATCCGCTGGGGCGCCGACCCGCGCGAATTCGTGATGGAGGCGCTGAAGCCGGCAAAAATCAAATCGATCACGGTCGACGATCAGCGGCACGCCATCCAGGTGACGGTTGACGAAGATCAACTCTCGCTGGCGATCGGGCGGCGCGGCCAGAATGCGCGTTTGACGTCGCGACTGACCGGCTGGGAAATCAACATTTCCAAAGACGAATCGGCCAGCCACGCGTTTGAACTTAAGATCAACCAGGCGATTACGACGCTTGCTAAAGCCCTCGAAGTGGACGAAGAAACTGCCCGCGCCCTTGCCCGGGCCGGGGTGAATAGCATCGAAGGCGTGCTCGAGGTGGACCCCGAAGACATCGCCGGCATCCTGAGTGTCGACCTCGACCGCGCGCGTCATATCCACCAGGCTGCGCGCAAAGAACACGACCGAAATATGGCGTCCATCTAAACGAGATGGAGCGATGAACATCTTACAAGAACCCATTCATGGCCACACGCGCTACCAGTTCCAGAAAAGAATCCAGTACCACTAAGAACAAGCCCGAAGCTCCCGTTCCATCGAAACCGGCCGAGCGTACGGTGGCCACCGACCTCATCTCGCCCAAGAAAAAAACGCCCCCGGCCGAGTCCAGGCCGGCGCGGAGTGGTGTTCCTCCCATCAGCAAGATCCGGGTTCCCCGGGAACACGCGCCGGAACCAAAGCCGGCGGCTCCCCCCGCGACGCCCGCGCCAGCGCCAGCGGCCTCGAGCCCGGCTTCAACCCCAACCACGCCACCCCTGCGTCCCGAGTCGGTCTCGTTGATCGACGAAAAGCCGGATCGGAAAGGCACCGGCGGCACCGGCGCAACGGGAACGACACGGCCGTCGGTTCTTCCACCCATCTCGCGAATCCGCGTCCCGCAACCTCCTGCCCCGAAAGCGCCGGAACCGGTTCCCGCCCCGGCCGCAGCGGCTCCGGAGCCGCCCCCGGCGGCGGCACCGCTGCCGCCGGCCAGCAGCCCGGAAGGGGAAAAGGTTATTCACATCAAGCCGCCGATCATCGTGCGCGAACTGGCTCAACAGATCGGGTTGAAGCCGTTCCAGCTCATCCACGACCTGATGGAGATGAACATTTTTGCGGCGATCAACCACACGGTTGAACCCGACGTGGCGGCGGCGATCTGCCGCAAGCACGGTTACGTTTTCGAAGTCGAAAAACGTGAGAAAGGCGCCGGCGTTCACAAGGTGGAAGCCGTGGTTGAAGAACCGCCCCCGCCGGTAATCCAGAAGGCCGAAGAACTGCACCCGCGCGCGCCCATCATCACATTCATGGGACACGTTGACCATGGCAAGACGTCGCTCATGGACGCGATCCGGAAGACCCGGGTCGCCGCCGGGGAAGCGGGCGGCATCACCCAGCACATCGGCGCGTACAGCGTCGTGCATAACGGCCAGCGGATCACGTTTCTTGATACCCCGGGCCACGAGGCGTTCACGGCGATGCGCGCCCGCGGCGCCAACGTAACCGACATTGTGGTGTTGGTGGTGGCTGCCGATGACGGTTTGATGCCGCAGACGATCGAAGCGATCAACCACGCCCGGGCGGCCAAAGTGTCGATCATCGTCGCCATCAACAAAATCGACCTGTCCTCGGCCAATGTCGACCGGGTCAAGGCACAGCTTCAGGAGCGAGGATTAACGCCGGAAGATTGGGGCGGTGAAACGATCTGTTGTCCCGTGTCCGCCACCAAGGGCATCGGCATCGATCACCTGCTTGAGATGCTGTTGCTGCAGGCCGAGATCATGGAATTGAAAGCCAGTCCCGACGTACCGCCGCGCGCGACCGTGATCGAAGCGCAGCTGGAAGCCGGACGCGGGCCTACGGCTACGGTCATCGTGCGAATGGGCACCTTGAAAGTCGGCCAGGCCTTTATCTGCGGAAACTTCTGGGGCAAGGTCAAATCGTTGATCGATGACAACGGCAAGAACACCAAGTCGGCCTCCCCTTCAACTCCCGTTAAAGTACTCGGGTTTACCGGCCTGCCGAATGCAGGAGACGAATTTCTCGTGATGGAGTCCGAACGTGCCGCGCGCGCCCTCAGCGAAGAGCGGCTGGCCGATCAACGGACCCAGAAACTCGCGATGCCGCAGCGGGCCACGCTCGAGAGCCTGTTCGACAGCTTGAACGACGGTCACAAGGTGCTCCAGTTGATCCTGAAATGCGACGTTCAAGGTTCCGCGGAGGCCATCAGTGCCTCCCTGAACCAGATCGAAAGCAAGAAGATCGACCTGGAGATTATCCACACCGGCATTGGGCCCATCACCGAATCTGACGTCCTGCTGGCCACGGCCTCGAACGCGGTCATCGTGGGCTTCAACGTCAAGACGGAGAACCAGGCGGCGGCGGCAGCCAAGCGCGAAGGCGTTCAGATCAAGCTGTTCAGCATCATCTACGAACTCATTGACCAGGTGAAGGAAGCCATGGTCGGCATGCTCGATCCGGAAGTGCGGGAGTCGGTGCTTGGACATGCCGAAGTCAGGCAGGTCTTCGACCTGTCGAAGGGTACCGTTGCAGGTTGCTACGTTACCGACGGCCGGATCGTCCGGAACGGCCGGGCCCGGGTTCTGCGCCGTCGCCAGCCCATCTACGATGGCGGCATCGCCACGCTGCGCCGCTTCCAGGATGACGTGAAGGAAGTGCGTGCCGGGGTTGAATGCGGCATCAAGCTGGGTGACTACTCGGAGTACGAAGTCGGCGATGTGATCGAGTGCTACAACCTCGAGAAGATCGCGCAGCAACTTTGATCGGCAAAGAGATCGGACCCTTGGCGGGCCACGTCTGCCAAGGGTCGCATTGTCTCGTAAAACAGCGAGACAAACGGAGGCATATGAAACATCGGTTAGAGAGGGTAAATGAAGTTATCAGGCGCGAGTTGAGCGACTTGGTTTCACGCGAGGTGTTGCTCAGCTCAAAGGCGCTCGTTACCATCCCGGCAGTCAGCATTACCCCCGATCTGAGGCAATGTCACGTGTACGTGAGCGTCATCGGCGGTGCCGAAGATAAACGCCAGGTGATCACCGATCTGGAAAATCACCGGACGCCCCTCCAGGCCGCCTTATCCAAACGCGTTGTCCTGAAGTATACCCCGCACCTGCATTTTCAGCTCGATGACAGCATCGAGCGCGGCAACCGCGTCCTTGAGATCATCCAAGACCTTGATGAACAGCAGGACGTAAACGGCCAGGGCTGATGGGTTCAACATTGGAAACGATCCGTGATGCCCTGCTCCCGGCTGAGCGGATCCTTTTGCTAAGCCACGTGCGGCCGGACGGCGATGCGATCGGGTCGCAGATTGCGCTGGCGTTATCACTGGCCGCCTTGGATAAGAGCGTCTCTGCCTGGAATGAGGACGGCTGCCCGAGTAACCTCCGGTTTCTGGAGGGAAGCGAACTCGTCGTGAGGCCGCCGGAGGATCCGGAAAGTTTTGATGTCGTGGTTTGCCTGGATACGGCCTCGAAAGAGCGGCTCGGACGCTGCCCGGACGCAGTGACCGCGGCGAAGCAGTGGATAAATATCGATCACCACGCGAGCAATCCCGGTTACGGCGATCTCAACTTTATCGAGGCTGCGGCTGCCGCCACCGGTGAAATCGTTTACGACCTGCTTACCGGCCAGGGACTGCCGTTCCCGGTGGCCAGCGGCGCCGCATTGTATGTTGCCGTCTCAACTGACACCGGCTCATTTCGTTACCCAAACACTACCGCACGAAGCTATGAAATCGCTGCGGATCTGCTCCGTCGCGGCGTCGACGCCGCAACCATCTGCCGCTCCCTTTATGAAAGCTATCCGCGCCGGCGCGCGGTGTTGCTGGGCGAACTCCTTACCCATGCCCGATTTGACGGGCAAACGGCGGCTTTCATCCTGGACAACGCGACCAAGGCGCGCCTGGGCATTCTCTCCGAGGACGTGGATGGCCTGATCGACGCGATCCGGTCCGTGGACACGGTGCAGGCCGCCGCATTCTTTGAGGAGTTGCCAGACGAACGGATTCGGGTCAGCATCCGCTCAAAAAACCCGGAGATTGATGTGGGCAGCGTCTGCCGTGAGTACGGCGGCGGCGGCCACCGGCTCGCCGCAGGCGCTCGAATCCGAGGCGAACTGGGACAGGTTGTGGATCGCGTTTTACAAAGGATCAGTCGTGAAATTAGCCAACGCTCTTGACGGTGTTCTCCTGGTCGACAAGGCCCCGGGCATGACCAGCCACGACGTCGTTGCCATCGTCCGGCAGCGGCTCGGGACGCAAAAGGTCGGCCATTGCGGAACTTTAGACCCTTTTGCCACCGGGCTTCTCCTCGTCGTGATCGGCCGGGGCACCAAGATCCAGGACCTGCTCATGAGCGAGGACAAAGAGTACGTCGGCACGATGCGGTTGGGTGAGACCACCTCAAGCCAGGACCGGGACGGCGAAGTGCTCGAAACCCGCGATTACTCGCACGTAAATGAGAATAGCCTCCGGGCCGCCTTTGCCAAGTTTCACGGGGACTTTTACCAATTGCCGCCCATGGTGTCGGCTGTAAAAAAGGATGGGGTGCCGCTTTATAAGCTGGCCCGGGAAGGCAAAGTGGTGGCCCGCGATCCGCGGTTCGTCCACGTCTATGCACACGAAATTCAGGCGGTAGGCCTCCCGGACATCGACTTCCGCGTCATCTGCAGCAAAGGATTTTATGTCCGGACCTATGCGCACGACATCGGGGAAGAACTAGGCTGCGGGGCGCACCTGAGGGCGTTGCGCCGCACCAAGTCCGGCCGGTTCTCGGTGGACCGCGCCACCACGCTGGATGAGCTCAAGTCCGGCTCCCCGGAGTACCTGGGCACTAAAATCTTGTCTTTGCCGGACGTCTCACGCAGGCGTGGGGCATAGAGTTTTTCGGATGCAGATCCTCCACCGAATCCCAGATTTGGCGAAGGTACCGGGCCCGGTTCACCTCGCTATCGGCGTTTTTGACGGGATTCACCTGGGGCATCAGGCAGTCATCGCCGCTGCGACCCAGGCTGCGCGCCAGAGCGCCGGCTCCGCCGTGGTGCTCACGTTTCATCCCCATCCGATGCGGGTGCTGAGACCGGAGGCCGCCCCGCGGCTGCTGACTTCGACGCGGCATAAAGAGCAGTTGATCGGTACGCTCGGTGTCCAGGCGCTGCTGATCCAGGAATTTACGCTCGGCTTCTCACAAACCCGGCCCGAGGAATTCGTCCGCGTGCTGGTGGAAAGCGCCAGACCGTTACGGCAAATCTGCGTGGGCAAGGGCTGGACCTTCGGCGCTAACCGGTCCGGAAACATTTCCACCCTGGATTCCCTTGCCCGCGCGCATGGCTTTACCTTGACCGAGGTGCCCGCCGTCGCCGTTGACGGCCAGGCAGTCAGCAGCACCATCATCCGCGCCGTCGTGCAGCGCGGAGATCTGGCGCTTGCCGGGCGGCTCCTCGGGCGGCCATTCACCATCCTGGGCACGGTGGCGGAAGGCAATCAGCTCGGACGGCAACTCGGGTTTCCTACCGCTAACCTCCGTGCTCACAATGAGCAATTTCCGCCGGACGGCGTCTATGCCGCTCGGGCCCGGTACGCGGGCCAGGAGTACGGGGGCGTCGTCAACATCGGCCTCCGGCCGACCCTGGAACGGCCGGGCGAACGCCTCCTCGAGTTGCACCTTTTCGATTTTGATCGCCAGATATACGGTGAAGACGTGGAAGTCGAGTTCCTCGTCTTCCTTCGTCCCGAGCAAAAGTTCAACAGCCTCACCGATCTGGTGAAACAAATCGAAAGGGACGTCATCCGCGCCAGGGCCGTCTACCGGGATCGCGTGACGACTCCCAACTGCGACAGCATGCCGCTATCCAAAAGGCCGGTAACCGGCTGGTGATGAGCGACCTGGTAGCGCCGGATTGCCTCCTCGGTCTCCGGACCAGAACTCCCGTCCACCGCCCCGGCGTAATACCCCAGCCGGCGCAGGTCTTGCTGCACGTTCGCAACCAGGCGGTTGCCGTACCGCACGTCTGACCGGGCCGGGAAATTAAGCTGGTTGGACCGGGCCCGCGGGATACGGCTGAGCAGCAACCCGTTCAAGTGGTCCGCCGGGTCGGGATCATTGGACAAGTTCCGGGTCTCGCCCGGTGCCGGTGTTCCCGGAATGGGTGCCCGGCGCACGGTAATCAACGGCGTGTAAGGCACGTAGCCGTTTGGGTACTGGTAAACGTAGTTGTTCGCCGGTAAGACCGGCCTGACATTCACGCGCGGTACCTGGATGCGAACGGGGCCCGGATTCGCGGTTTGGGCCTCCGATCCCGCTCTGCAGGCTAACGTCACGGCCGCCAGCAGAAGAAACGTACGAATCATAAAACTCCCTTCCGGCGACTGGTGCACGGTGAGGGAATCGAACCCCCGACCTACTGGGTGTAAACCAGTCGCTCTACCGCTAAGCTAACCGTGCTCCGACTCTGATTCCAGTCGAGCCACCTAAATAACGCCCTTTCCCGCTCAGGTCAACCCGGGCCGGGGTTTGTACAAAACGAGACATTTTGGTGACTTTTATCCATTATGCGCCGTCAGAACTAGGGGCTTTTCACCGGATACAGGGGGACGCGTTCCTCCGGGCGCGTTGCGAATTGCTGGCACAGGGTTTGCTCTCCGTACCAATCCGCATCGAAAGCGATGAGGTTTCGTTTAGATGCCCATCGGTGCAGCCGCCCGGCGGCTACTGCCGCCTCGCGATTGCACCGGTAACCGTACCCTTCAAACCTGACCCAAATCACTATGCGCAAACTTCTCAAGCACTTGCCGGGCCTTGCCGTCGCTGGTTTTGCGGCAACCCTGCTTTTGGTGCCTTTGTCCAGCAAGGCGCAGGCGCCGACCCCATCGCCTACGCCCATGACGGCCGGCACGCCCGCCGCGTCGCCTGCACCGGCTGCCAGCCCGACCATGGAGGATCGTGTTGCGAATCTCGAGGCCTACCTGGGCAACTCAGCCGGGCCGAAGACCATCCAACCCGCCTCCGGACCCGGCCACAATGGCTGGATGATGACCGCAGCTGCGTTGGTTCTCTTCATGACCCTGCCGGGCCTCGCGCTGTTTTACGGCGGCTTGGTGCGTGAGAAGAACGTGCTCTCCGTGCTCGCCCAGTGCCTTGGGATCACGGGGTTGGTGACGATACTCTGGTGGGCGTTCGGTTACAGCCTGGTGTTCGGCAAAAGTTTCAACAACCCGTTCTTCGGAGGTTCCGAATTTTTCTTTCTGCACGGCGTCGATTCTTCTCCCAACACCGATTACGCGTACTGGGTTTCGCAGAACGTGTACTCGATGTACCAGCTGATGTTCGCGATCATCACGCCGGCGCTGATCGTCGGCGCCATCGCCGAACGCATGAAGTACTCCGCCCTCATGCTCTTCATGCTGTGCTGGATGTTCCTCGTCTACTTCCCGATGGCGCACATGATCTGGGGCGTCTCCGGGTTCATGAACGGCATCTCGAACGCAAATTCGGGGATCAAGGCGATCGACTTCGCCGGCGGAACGGTGGTGCACATGACGTCGGGCTGGAGCGCCCTGATTCTTTGCCTCATCCTCGGTCCCCGGCTCGGGTTCAAGCGTGAACCGATCCCGCCGCACAACCTGGTGCTGACCATGATCGGGACCGGGATGCTCTGGGTAGGCTGGTACGGGTTTAACGCCGGCAGCGCCGTTGCGGCTGACGGGATTGCGGCGAACGCTTTCATGACCACGACGCTTGCGACTGCCACAGCCGCCTTTACCTGGGCCATGCTGGAAAAAGTGCTGCGCGGCAAGGCGAGCGTGCTCGGCTATTGCACCGGTGCGGTCGCCGGGCTGGTCGTCATCACCCCGGCTTGCGGTTTCGTGAACGCTTCGGGCGCGATGATCATCGGCGTCGCCGCCGCGGTTCTCCCCTACTTCGCCGTTTCCGCTCTCAAACCGGCTTTAGGGTATGACGACGCCCTGGATACGTTCGGCGTTCACGGGGTCGGCGGGACCATGGGCGCGCTGCTGACGGGCCTGCTGGCCACCAAGGAAGTAAACAGCAACCTTAAGGATGAACTGCTCCGCCCGCTCTTCATGTCGCAGGTCGAGGCGGTCTGCGTCACCCTCGTCCTGTCGACGGTTGCGACCGCCGTGATTGCGTTCGTGATCAAGGCCATCATCGGTTTGCGGCCGAGCCCTGACACGGAGACCGCCGGCCTTGACATTTCCGACCACGGTGAAGAGGCATATATCAGTTAACCTAAGTTTAGCGAGCCAATGACAGCATCGCCATTCTGCGAACACGGATTTCGCCCATGAAAAAAATCGAAGCCATCATCAAGCCATTCAAGCTGGAGGAGGTAAAGGAAGCCCTCTCCGACCTCGGCATAGAAGGCATGACTGTGACCGAAGTAAAGGGGTTCGGTCGCCAGAAGGGTCACACGGAAATTTATCGCGGCAGTGAGTACACGGTCGATTTCCTGCCAAAGATCAAAATCGAAGTGGTTTTGGCCGACGGTATGGTTGACTCGGCGACGGCGGCGGTAGTGAAAGCGGCCAAGACCGGTAAAATCGGTGACGGCAAAGTGTTTGTGTATCCGATCGAGGAAGCCATTCGCATCCGCACTGACGAGACTGGAGAAAAAGCGATCTAGCGATTTTCTTGAAAGGGCGCTGATGGATGAAGGGGGCGCAGGCGCGGAAGCGCCTCCGCCTCTTTTTTTCTTTCTTACCTTCTTATCCCGGATCTTCTCGGACGCAGCGGCGGTGCGCGGGAGTTTGCGGCACCTTGGCGATGCGCCTGTCCCGTGATACCCTCGGAGCCACCATGACGTACACGGCCGTCGAACACCTGGACCCGGTCAATGCGCGCATCCTCGCGGTTTCCGAAGATAAGATCACCGGCTTTCACCGGGAACCGTTTGAACGGATTGCCGCACTCAGCGGAGTGGCCGAGGCGACGATCCTGGAACGCATTCGACTGATGCTGGCGGCGGGAACGATCCGCCGCGTCCGGCAAACCATCCTGGCGACCAATCTGGCCGAGGGCGCCCTGGTGGCCTGGAAAGTTCCTCCGCACAAGCTTGACTCCGCCTTCGATTTCCTCTTTCAACAAGACCCTTTTTCCGGCCACGTGGTGATCCGGTCGACCGATGCGGAGACGGCCGGTAGCGAATACCGCCTCTGGACGACGCTCAAGGTGCCCGCCGGGTTCAGCCTGGAGGAACACTGCCGCCGGTTAAGCCCCGTGATCGGGGCGGAAAAGTTCCGTACGATGCGCGCCGAAGGTATTTTTACTCTCGGCGTGGGTCACGTGCGCCGCCGGACCATCGAACCCGGGGCTCGCGCCGATCTGCCGGCTGCAATGATCAGCACCGAGCTTGTGAAGCTGAGTGAAGTGGAATGGCGCGTCCTTACGTCGCTCAAACGAGAGTTCACGGCGGACGAGATCAGGCCTCACCCCTGGGTGGCCCGGGCCCGGGAGGCCGACCTGCCGTTAGAGACGTTTTGCGAAATCGCCGAGGCCCTGAATCGCCGGGGGGTGATCGGCCGGTTCTCGACCTTCCTCGAACACGTCAAGCCCTCCTCCACCGGGGTACGCGTGACCCGCTTCAATGCCTTGTTCCACTGGGCCGTCCCGCCGGGCCTGGAAGCCAGGGCGGGTTCGGAGATCGGCCGTCACGAAATCCTGACGCATTGTTACTGGCGGGAAGCCGGCCCGGAGTTCCGCAACGTGAACGTGATGGCCGTGGCGCACGGAACGGAAAAGCCGCGCCTGCTTGAGCATAAAAAGGCGATCGACGAACACCTGCAGGCTTGCGGCATCCCGGTTTCTTACACCAACGTTTTCTGGGGCGGACGGTCGGAAATCAAGCCGTCTGAGATTTCGCCGGCGGTTTACCGCGCCTGGCTCAGCCAGTTCCCCTCCGGAACGTGACCTGGCGTATTGCTGCCGTCGGCAAACCCAGGCTGCCGTATGCGCTCGCCGGGATCGCCGAGTACGAAAGGCGAATCCGGCGGTTCGCGCGGGTCGATTGGCGAATCGTCCCGGCGAGTGATGCGCGCCGGGAATCACTCGCGCTGCTGGAAACGTCCAAGGGTCAGCTTCGCCTCCTGCTCGATCCGCGCGGCACCCAGTTCACCAGCCGGGAGTTTGCCGCAAAAGTGGAAAACTGGGCTCTATTTTCCCCCCAGGCCGTGACCCTGCTGGTCGGAGGTGCTGACGGAGTCACCGACGAAGTTCGGGCCCAGGCGGATTTACTCTGGTCACTCAGCCGGCAGACCTTGCCGCACGAATTGGCGTTGCTGGTCGCGCTGGAACAAATCTATCGCGCGCACACGATCCTGGCAGGCCAACCTTACCACCGGGAGTGAGGCTTCCTCCGCAGCGAACGCGCAGAAAAACGCGGAAAAGAAACACAATGTACACAGATTACGCGCACGCAGCGGGACACCCTGCGGCGGCATATACCCTCTTCATTCCAAGGTTCGCATTTTTCCGCTTGTGGCACTTGTGACGATTCTTGCAAGTTTCGGTACCTCGCACGCATGTCCAGTTACCCGCTTTCGACCGCTGGCTTGGTGCATCGGCCGGTGTTATCCTGAAGTCTCTTCAACAAGCCTTTCTCCCCCCGTCCACGATGCGGTTGCGAATCCTTATTGTATGCGTGTTGATCTTTTCCTCTGAGTATGGCCGGTCGCAAGCGGCCGCTGGGTCGGAACCTGAATCAGCGCCGACCAGCCAGCCGGCGATTCCGTTGCGTTACCTGGTTCATCTGGAGCCCAATCTGGAAGCAGAGCGGTTTGAAGGCGCGGAAGATATTCAACTCCAGGTCCGCGCCACGGTTCGCGACATCACCCTGGATGCGGTGGATCTGGAGATCAGCCGTGCGGTGTTGCGCACCCCTTCGGGCGAACTGGCCTTGCGACCCGAAACCGACGACGTCGCGCAACAGTTGAGGCTGGTTGCCGAGCAGGAGGTCCCGCCAGGGGAGTATCACCTGGGCTTGAGGTTCCGGGGCAAGATCCACCGCGAACCGCACGGGCTCTGTTTCGTGCCGCCTACCGGCGCTCCCGACGCGCCGCCGATCCTGGCAAGTCGTCTCGCCCCCTGTTCTGCCCGTGAGGTTTTCCCTTGTTTTGACCAGCCGGGCCTGCGTGCCAGGATCCAACTTTCGATCAGAACCGCCCGTAAAAACGAGGCCGTTTCCAACCTGCCCACGATCGCTGAGCAACCGGTCGGCACCGATAAGGTCGTGATCTTTGCCGAGGCGCCCCCGATGCCGGTCTACCTGGTTTCGGTGGTTTGCGGGGAGTTGACCGCCGTCCAGGAACATCTGCCGACAACGACTCTGCGGATCCTGACCCTGCCCGGAAGCGAGCCTCTGGCGCAATACGCGCTGGGTCTTACCAAACAGCTGCTGCAATACTATGAGGATTACTTCGACGCGCCCTTTCCGCTTCCCAAACTCGACCAGGTTGCCCTGCCGTCCCCGTGGAGCGGCACCGCGATCGGCTGGGGCGCGGTCACGTACCCTTCCGGCACGGTTTTATTAAGTCCCGGGCAAACCACCCTGGCGCAGGAAAGGGTGGTCTTTGAACAGATCGCACGCGCCATGGCGCAGCAATGGCTCGGGGCGTTCGTCGGCTTTGCGTCGTGGAGCGACCTTTGGCTCGGAAAGGGACTGGCCTCCTGGATACAGGCCAAGGCAACCGAACACTTCCACCCGGACTGGAAGTTCTGGCTCGCGCAAACCCCGCAACTGGACGACCTGATGCTCAACGACGCCGGTGACGGCAGCCAGCCGATCCAGCGCCCGATTCACTCGCCGCAGGAAGCGTTCCAGGCCTATGAAGGCTACGCCCCGTTGAAAACGGAACGCCTGCTGAGGATGATTGAGGCGTTCGTGGGCGAGGCCGCGTTTCATGACGGGCTGAAATCGTTTTTGGTTTCGTACGCGCTTCGCACGGCGCAGAGCCAGGATTTCTGGTCGTCGATCGACAGCAAATCGAATCGCGAGGTGGCGGTGTGGGCCGCGCGGTGGTTTACGCAGCCCGGCTTACCGCTGGTCAAGATTACCTCCCAATGCATTAACGACCGGCGCATCGTCAGCCTGGAGCAGATGCGATTGACCCTCCGGCAGGAGGCAGCCGCGGGTGAACCGGAACAATGGACCATTCCGGTCGGTATTCTGAACGTGGCTCCGGCCGAACGAACCCGGTACGCCCTCCTTCAGAAGGTCACGGAGAACTTCGAGACGGGTCATTGCCAAGCGGCGATCAAGGCGAATCCCGGCGCGCTCGGCTATTTCCGGATCTGGTACGAACCCGCCCTGGTCGGGGATCTCGAAAAACGTTCGGATCTTCTTGACGAAAGCGACCGGGTCAACCTGTTGTCCGACGTTTTTGCAACGGTGCAGACCCAACGCACGCCGGTGTCCGTTTTCATGGACTTGGTTGATCGTTGGCGCGACGACCGCAGCTTGAATGTCTGGAGAGCCATTCGCCACGCCCTCATCGCATTGGACCAGATAGAAACGGGCGACAGCGGGCGAGAACGGTTCCAGAGCTGCGTGTGCACCTTGCTGGGTGACCGGTTCGAGCGCCTCGGCTGGGAACCGGTCGCCGGTGAACCGGCCGAGCGCAGCCAGGAACGAGCGGACCTGATCGAAACGCTTGGACACTTCGGCGACCGCGCCATTATCGATGAAGCCTTTCGCCGGTTTGAGGCGCTGCAAAAGGATCCGGCCGCCGTTCCGCCAAGTCTGAAGGGAACCGTGCTCCGGCTGGTGGGACGGTATTCCTCCGACGGTACGTTCAAGGCGCTTCAGGAGCTTGCCCGGAAGGAATCGTCCCCGGCGGACAAGCAGCTTTGCCTTGACGCGCTCGGAGCCGCCCTGGACCCGGACCTGGTCAGCATGTTCCTCGAACAGGAGGCGGCGCTCCCCAACATGAACCTGGCCTCATTCACCATTATCCTGGCAAATGTCGCCAAGGCAGGTGAACACGCCGATCTCGTGTGGCGTTACCTCAAGGGCCGGCCGGACCTGCTCGAAAACGCCGAACTTTGGCGCAACGGAGATCTGGTCAGCGCACTCGCGTTTGGTCTTAACACCCCGCAATTTCGCCAGGAGTTTCTGAGCGCCGCGCAAAACTTTTCCGGCGTGATCCCGAGTTCCCGCCTCAGCGACGCGCTGATGTTGCACGACCTCAAGGTGGATTTGGAGGCTGCCATTGAGCCCGCCCTGGACGCTTGGGTCAACAAACGGCTCAGCGGCAAAGCACCGGACTCCACCCCCGGCACCCTCGGCGGATAACGACGCGTGCATAGCGCCGGCGGGCATCCAGGCTCCCCGGCACCCGGGACTCGCCCGAGCCGCCCCGGGTAGCTACGATAACAGCCTTTGCAACGCTTCTCCCACGAGCGCCGGATTGGCTTTCCCCTTGGAAAGTTTCATGACCTGGCCCTTAAGGAAATTGATCGAAGCTGATTTACCGCCCCGGTAATCCTCCACGACCTTGGGATTGGCCGCGATGACTTCCTGACAGAGCGCCTCGATCGCCCCGAGGTTGCTCTCCTGCTGCAACCCTTTCTGACGCACGATCGTATGCGGATCGACGCCGGTGGCGAACATCTCCGCGAAGACGTCTTTGCCCTGCTTGCTGTTGATCCTGCCTTCGTCAATCAACGTCACCAGCGCGTTCAGGTCCTCGGGCTTGACCGGCGATTGCTCCACGCTTTTGTCTGCCGCGCCCAACGCGCTCAACAGATCGTTGATGACGTAGTTGGCAACCGACTTCGGCCGCGCCGAACCGCGCGCTGCAGCTTCAAAATAGGCCGAGAGCGCCACGTCATCGGCCAGAACGCCCGCGTCGTACGCGCTGACCCCATAATCTTTTACGAACCGTTCACGCTTCTCCCAGGGTGTCTCCGGCAAACGCGAACGCACCTCATCCATAAACACTTCCGTCCTGACCGGCAAAAGATCGGGATCCGGAAAGTAGCGGTAATCGTGAGCCGATTCCTTGGTGCGCATGAGGGTGGTCTCGCCAAGATCGTCGTCCCACCGGCGCGTTTCCTGGCGAAGCGTTTCCCCCCGTTCACGAGCTTCGATCTGGCGGTTGATCTCGAACGCAAGCGCACGGCGCACCCCGCTGATCGAGTTCAGGTTCTTAAGCTCGATCTTAGCCCCGTACGCGGCGTCGGCATGTTTTCGCACGGACACATTCACGTCACAACGGAGTTGCCCTTTTTCCATGTCAGCGTCACTCACCCCGCCGTGAATCAGTGCCTGTTTCAGTGAAGTCAGGTAAGCGAACGCCTCCTCCGGAGATTCGATGTCCGGCTGCGAAACAATCTCCATGAGCGGTGTGCCGGCCCGGTTGAAATCGATTCCGGTGCTGGTTTCAAAATGGAAACTCTTGGCCACGTCCTCCTCAAGGTGGATCCGGGTAAGCCGGACGCTTTTACCCGGGTTGGCGATGTTTTTCTGCGCATCCTTCGGGTACGCCAGATCATACAACGGCACTTCGCCTTGCTCGCCGATCGGCAGGGCATACTGCGAGATCTGGTAGTTCTTCGGCATGTCCGGGTAATAATAATTCTTGCGGTCGAAGTTACAGACCGGCGCGATCCGGCACTTCAACAGGAGCCCGGTAAGCGCCGTGAGCTTTAATGCCTCCAGGTTCATCACCGGCAGGGCGCCGGGCAAGCCCAGGCAGACCGGGCACGTATAAACGTTGGGCTCGGCGCCGTACTCCACCTTGCACCCGCAGAACATCTTGCTTTTGGTCTTGAGCTGGACGTGCACCTCCAGACCGATCGTGGCGGCATAATCACTTTTCATTTCTCGACTCGAAACCAGCGATCCACAGATTACACAGATTGAAAGGCGTTTCATCAGCCGACGGGTCCAGCGGAGAAGAATCACGCGGCGCCACGGCGGGAAGACAGGATCATCCACAGATTACACAGATTGACACAGATTAAGGCGACGGCCCGCGGCGCCTCTTCATTTGTGGCATTCTCTGCCGCTCCGAACCCCGAACCCCGAACTCCGAACGCTTTCCCCTTCTCCCCGCCGTGTTCGCCGTGTGAACTCCGTCGTCGTGCCCGCCTAATCGCTGTGCCCGCCGTGCGACCGAACTTACCTTTCCTCCAGCGCATACCGCAGGGCGGCGTCGAACTGCGGGCCGGAAAAGATTTCCCGCCAGTCCGGGCGGTTCAGCAGGTCCCAGAGCCTCGGGTTGGCCAGCACCGCCCAGAAGTCGCCGCGCTCCAGGGCACGGGCGACAGCGGGGTCGGCGGCGAGCGCGCGGACCTGGGGATCATCCCAGGCCCGCTGGAAGCCCGGGTAGGTCATCAACCTCTCCAGAGCAATCGGGCTGGCGATCACCCGGGCGATCTGATCCAGCCGTTGATACACCTGTCGCGGCACCGGGTCGCAGGCGTCCACAAGCGATTTGCCAAGGACGGATTCAATCGAAGCCTGGAGGCGAACCGCGTTGGTCACCCACGGGTCAGGCGCCAAACCGTGCGCCAGAGCACCGGCTGACTGCTCAGCTGCAAAGTGGCCGGTGAGCCGGATCAGCAGCACTACGGCCCAGACCCAGAACAAGCCGAACGCCAGACCCAACAGACCGCCGGTGACGCCGAAGATGGTTCGGGTGAGCGGCTCCGCGTAGTCGCGGGTGCGTTTGAAGACGGTTCGTCCGATCAAGTACAGGACCTGGTAACCGACGAAGGCAAGGGCGCCGGCTCCCACCAGGGAGGATACAGGTGCGGGCCAACCGGTTGATCTCGCCACCAGGCCGGCGGCGGTCGCGCCAAACGTATGCACCACGATCCACGTCAGAAGCAGCGCCGCCGGTTTCACCAGCAGCCGCAAGGGCCCGTTTGCCCAGCCGCGAACCAGTGAAACGAGGCACCAGAAGGCGAGCACGAGCATGCAACCGGCCTGCCAATGAGGATCGGGCGTTGGAGTCACGGACGTCCGGGTCAGGTCATATTTTGGGCCCGTTGCCGCAGCCAATGGTCACAGAGTACCAGCGCCGCCATCGCCTCCACCATCGGCACGGCCCTCGGCAACACGCAGGGATCATGGCGCCCGCGGGCCGCCAATTGCACCTCCTGTCCCTGATCATTCACCGTCGATTGGGGCCGCAGGATGGTGGCGGTCGGCTTGAAGGCAACCCGGAACACGATGTCTTCCCCGTTGCTGATGCCGCCCTGCACGCCGCCGGAACGGTTCGTCGCAGTCCGCACCTGGCCCGCGCGCATTTCGAACGCATCATTGTGCTCCGCCCCCGTCATCAGGGAACCGGCAAAACCCGAACCGACCTCGAATCCTTTCGTGGCCGGCAAGCTGAGCATGGCCTTGGCCAGATCCGCTTCCAACCGGTCGAAGACGGGTTCACCCAGCCCGGGCGGCACGCCGCGGATCACGCAGGACACCACGCCGCCCACCGAATTACCCTCTTTGCGCATCTGTTTGATGAGCGTAATCATCCGTTCCGATGTTTCCGGGTCAGGACAACGCACGATGGATCGCTCAACCTCGGCGCTCGTGACCGATCCGGGATCAACCTGCGCTTCGATCCGATGCACGCTTTGCACGAATGCCACCGTCTCAAACGCCGGTAAATGGGTGCGCAACACCTTCTTCGCGATCGCACCGGCGGCAACTCGCCCGATCGTCTCACGGGCCGAAGACCGTCCCCCGCCCTGCCAGTTCCGAATCCCGTACTTCGCCTGGTAGGTGTAGTCGGCGTGACTGGGCCGAAACGCGTGTTCCATCTCGCGGTAAGCCTCCGGGCGCGCGTCCGTGTTGCGAACCAGGACGGCAATCGGCGTACCGAGCGTGCGGCCCTCGAATACGCCGGACAGAATTTCGCAGCGGTCGGCTTCCGCCCGGGGTGTGACAATCTCACTTTGCCCGGGACGTCGCCGGTCCAGATCAGCCTGAAGATCTTCAGGCCCGAGAGGAATTTGCGCCGGGCACCCGTCAATGACGACGCCGACGCCCCCGCCGTGGGACTCACCCCAGGTCGCAACCCGGAAAAGAACTCCAAACTGGGAAGACATGAAAGCGAGCCATCAGTTTAGCCCGAAGCCGTCAAAATGTCACAAGCGTAAAAGAATCACACGGTCACACGGCGGGCACAACGGAAGAAAGCGGGCACAACGTAAGAGTTCACACGGCGACCACGGCGAGCCACGGCGACCACGGCGGGAAGAGGGGGGAAAGAGTTCGGAGTTCGGGGCTCGGAGTTCGGAGCGGCATCATGGGTGCCAGCTGCTCGTGTCAAGTTCGGGATTGCTGGATCCTGTTCTGCGTTCTTCTGCAGGTTCTTCGGATCGTTTCGTTTTCCCACCGGGTGAGCCTGACCTCGGGGGGAGATCGGACCCGGTTCTACGACGCCTCCGAACCCCGAACTCCGAACCCCTCTTCCTCTTCCCGCCGTGGTCGCCGTGTTCCGCCGTGGTCGCCGTGTGAACTCTTACGTTGTGCCCGCTTTCTTCCGCTGTGGCCGCCGTGTGACCGAACTCCGAACCCCGAACCCCGAACCCCAAACTCTACCCGACACCCGACACCCATTTGTAACTTGCACGGTGACCGATCGGGCCCATGATTATACCCCTGAAAGGATAATTCCTTATGACGATGACTGCCGAGCCCAGACTGACGGTTCCTGAAAGCTTTCCGCCGTTCAGTTTATCACGCCTGCTCAAGACCGTTTTTAATCCGAAGCCGGGGGAGCGGATTGCGATTCTGATCGACCTGGAAGACCCGCACGACCTCCAAGGGTTCAAGTTCCTGAAAAACCCGGATCTGGCCATTCAGCGGCATGCTTATGACAACTTTTATCAGAGTCTGAAGAATGGCGTGCTCGCGGAATTGGGCCTGACCGGCGGCGCCATGTATGCCTACAAGATCACGGGCGGCAGCAACCTTGAACTGCCGGACCTGGCCGTAGATTCGGAAGGGAGGGAACTCAGCCTGGAGAAGGATATCTATCCCCGTTACGACCTGATCCTCTGCATTTCCACGTACTCGGCCACGGCTCCGCTGACCGCTTTTGCCAAACGGTACGGGTTCAGGGGCGCCACCTTGCACGGGGTGAACCAAACGATTCTGCGTTCCGGCCTGGCGGTGGATTACAATGAGGTCAGCAGGAACGCGGAGAAGTTGCGTTCGGGCATGACCAAGGCCGATTGGGCCGAGATCGATTTTGTAGTCCAGGGCGAGAGGCTCACCCTTCACCTCGACCTGGGTAATCAAGAGGCGCAGAAGAGCCATGGTTTGTGTCGCGGCGGACCCGACATCGCCAATCTGCCTGCGGGCGAGATTTACTACGTGCCCACCGGTGCCTCCGGCCGGTTCCCTCTCAAGTACGAGGACGGCACCCTCGCGATCATGACGGTGGCGGAAGGGCGCGTCGTGGACGCCAGGTTGTTGAGCGGCAACCCTGAAACGGTAGAGGCGCACCGCCGAAAAATCGCCGGTGACCCTGCAGCCGGCGAAATCGGCGAACTTGGGTTCGGCACGCAACTCCTGCCCGTCTCGGGCCGGGATATCCAGGATGAGAAGATTCTCGGTACGATGCACATTGCGACCGGGCGAAGCGATCACCTGGGCGGGCATCTCACGCCGGATAAATTTCACGACGCCAGGAACGCCACGCACGACGACATCCTGTTCGCGCCGCACAAGACGCCGGAAGTCCAGGTGCCGCAGGTGCGCATGCATCGCAACGGCGAGACGGTGGTCCTGATCGAGGATTTTATGCCCGCCGCTTACATGGCCGGCCTGCTGCTCGCCAGCTGAGCGTTCTGTCCGAAACGCAACGGGATTTTCCGGCTACGCCGGAAAATCCCGTTGCAGGTTATGCCGTCGATCTACGAAACCGACGTTCTCCTCCAGCAATACCTCCTTTTCCATTACGGAACGGCGGAGGACCAACTGCCTTTTCCGTTCGGCCCGCAGGATGCCCTCTTTTACCCGGTCCGTTGCGTTACGGCATTCACGTCATTCTTCGTGGAACCCGCGCGCGCCCTGGATCTCGGGTGCGCAGTCGGTCGTTCCACGTTTGAGCTGGCCCGCTATGCCGGAGAAGCCATCGGCATTGATCTTTCACAAAACTTTATCCACGCGGCCCGGACGATGCAGCGAGAGGGCGAGATCAGTTTCTTCCGGCTCGAGGAAGGCACCGTCGCCACCCCGTTACGGCGTTCACTGCCGGCCGGCCTTGACCGTCACCGGTGCCGGTTTCAAACCGGTGACGCGACGCTCCACGATCCCCGCCTCGGCACCTTCGACGTGGTTCTGGCGGCAAACCTGCTTGACCGGGTCCGATCACCCCAAAGCCTGCTTCAGAACTGCGTGCGGTATCTCCGGCCGGGCGGCACGCTGATCGTCGCTTCGCCGTACACCTGGCTTCCCGATTTCACACCCGCTGACGCCTGGTTGGGTGGGAAGCTCGATTCCCAAGGGCGACGGCTTGAAACCCTCGCGTCCCTGCGCACCCTCCTGGAGCCCGGCTGCAGACTGCTTCACACCGCGGACCTCCCGTTTCTCATCCGCGAACACGCTCGAAAGTACCAGTGGAGCGTGGCGCAAGCCTCCGTGTGGCGGCGGGACGGGTGACTCGCAATTCCTTACGGACGCCATTCAGCGGGTGACACGCGCCTCGCGGCACCTTACGCGCGGGCGGCAGAGTTCCCGACGCCGCGTCCAGGAGTCGCCCCATTAATTTTCATTAGCGTTAGAAGGAGGTATAGCAAGATTGTATAATCAGCCCTGTCATCTCCTCACCCCCACCGAACTTTTCCGTCATGAGCAACGTCGAGATTGTTATCGATGCCGATTTTATCGTGTCGCAGGTTGACCGGCGTCTATTTGGTTCTTTTGTCGAACACCTGGGTCGGTGCGTGTACACCGGCATTTTCGAACCGGGTCATCCCACCGCCGACGCCCGCGGCTTTCGACGCGACGTGCTCGAATTGGTTCGAGAACTCGGCCCGACGATCATCCGTTATCCCGGGGGTAATTTCATGTCGGGCTACCGCTGGGAAGACGGCGTCGGCCCCGTTTCAGAACGGCCGCGCCAGCTCGATCTCGCCTGGTTCACCACCGAACCCAATACGTTCGGAACCAACGAATTTATCGACTGGTGCAAACTGGCCGGCACCGAACCGATGCTCGGCGTCAACCTGGGCACGCGTGGTCCCGATGAGGCACGCGCTTACCTGGAGTACTGTAACCATCCGGGGGGAACCGCTCTGAGTGACCTCCGCGCCACGCACGGCTACAAAGATCCGCATGCCGTTAAGTTTTGGTGTCTCGGCAACGAAATGGATGGGCCCTGGCAGATCGGTCAGAAAACCGCCACCGAGTACGGGCGCATCGCGAAAAGTACGGCAACACTGATGAAATGGGTGGATCCAACCATCGAGGTATCGGCCTGCGGATCTTCCGAGCCGTTCATGCCGACGTTCGGCGAGTGGGAGTACGAGGTGCTGAACCACGCCTACGAGGTGGCGGATTTTGTCTCGCTGCATATGTACTACAAGAACCCGTACAAGGACGTGCAGGAGTTCCTGGCCAGCGCCGACATCATGGACCGGTACATCCAGGATACCCTGGCGGTCTGTGACGCGGTCCGGGCCAAGCACAGGGCCGCGAAGCGGATCATGCTCTCATTCGACGAATGGAACGTGTGGTACAAAGCGCGCGAACCCCGAGACCGCGCGTTACCCGGATGGCCTGAAGCCCCGCGGCTGCTCGAAGAAATTTACGACCTGCAGGATGCCCTGATGGTCGGGGGCGCCCTTATCACCCTGCTGAACCACGCGGACAGGGTCAAGTCGGCTTGCCTGGCCCAGTTGGTTAACGTGATCGGGCCCATCTTTACCGAGCCGGGCGGAGCGGCCTGGCGGCAGACGATTTTTCACCCGTTCAAACTCGTCGCTCAGAATGCGCGCGGAACCGTCCTCCGGACGAAAATTCAATCCACGCAGGTAGAGACGAGAACGGCGGGTTTGATCGACCACGTGATCGCCACCGCGGTGCACGATGCAGACCGCAAAACCGTGGTTCTTTTCATGTTGAACCGTGAAACGTCCAAGCCGCTGGAAGTGAGCGTCGCGTTGCGCGGGTTTCCAGCCCTCACCCGCGGTAACGGCCTGCAGATCTTCGGAGATGATTTGCTGGCGACGAATACTTTGAAAACGCCCAACGCGGTTCAGCCGGCCCCTTACGAGGACTTTACCGTCAAGGGTGACGCCGTCCTGGCCAGCCTGCGTCCGCTCTCATGGGCGATGCTGACGTTGTCCTATTAATTAGGGAAAATTAGAGAAAATTTAAATTAAGGAAAAGTAACGCGTTTGACGACTGCAGGGCCTTGCTCTCTCAGCCCAAAAGTTCCAACATCCAGATTCGAAATTCCCCCTATGAAAACAACGATTTGTTGTCTAACCGCCTGCTTCCTCTCGGCAATTGCCCAAGCCGCGCCGACTACCCTGACTTTTTGGGATTTTCTCGGTGGCGGCGACGGCGTGCGGATGAAGCAGATCGTCAGTGACTTCAACAAAAGCCAGAACGAAATTCAGGTCGCCGAGTCGACCCTGACCTGGGGCGAACCGTTTTACACCAAGGTCCATACGGCCGTTGTCTCCGGCCAGACGCCGGACGTCATGACGTACCATTTGTCCCATTTTCCCGCCGGCATCCTCGCGAAGGATCTGCGGGCATTGTCCCCGGCGGAACTCGAGCAGGCCGGTCTCAAGCCCTCTGATTTCCAGCAATCCCTGATCGAGAAGTCCCTTGAGGAGAGTAAGAAGTTCGGGCAGACCGACCAACTCTTCGGTGTCCCGCTCGATATTCATACCCTGGTTCTCTACTACAACAAAACCGCGCTTCAAAAGGCCGGCCTGCTGGGTTCAGACGGCAAACCAACCGGGCTTGACGGCATCGACTCGTTCACGAAGATGCTCGCCGACGTTAAAGCCAAGACGCACCTGATTCCGGTCTCGGCAAACATTCACCCGCAGGATCCCGCTTCGCTTTGGCGCGTCTGGTACACCCTTTTCAGGCAGCAGAAGGGCGCATTTGTGAAGGGCGACCAGTTAAGCTTCGACGACGTCAACGCTCAGGGGGCGAAAGCCCTCCAGACGATGGCCGATTGGGCAAAGCAGGGTTTGATCCCGAAAAACACGTCTTATGCCTCGATGGTGGCCCTGTTTACTGCCGGGCGAACCGGGTTCATGTTCAACGGCAACTGGGAGCTGCCGACGCTCGTCGACTTGCAAAAGCAGGGAAAACTTCCGTTTGAGTACGGGATCGTTGCCTTCCCGAAACTTTACGACGCTCCTGACACCTGGGCCGACTCACATCAATTAGCCATTCCGAACAACAGCAAGACGCCGGCGTCTCCGGAGAGGGTTCAGGCCGCGCTGAAGTTCATTGCCTTCGTCGTTAAGCAGCAAACCTGGGCCGGCGGCGGCCATATCCCGGCCTACCTGCCCGTTCAGCAGAGTGAAGCTTACAAACAGCTGTCGCCCAACAACGAGTACAGCCCCCAGGCGGCCCAGGACGTCTCCTTTGAGCCCAGCCTGCCGATCTTCGGTGTGGGCGGTCCGACCTTCACCGCCATCAGCAACTTCCTGGTTCCGGCGGTAGACGGGCAGATTACGGTCGACCAGGGCGTTAAGCAGTTCACGGCCGAACTCCAGAAATTTGCGACGCAGGAGCAGCAACGCTAGCGCCGGCCTTTAAGGAAAAAGGGCGCTCAAGGGGCCGCACGGTCAGACGTTCGGCCCCGGCACCAGCGAGCGCAGGAACGAAGCAAGCCAGTAAGGACCGAGGCCCGTTATGAGCAACATTGACCCGCCCGGAAAGACCGCCCTGGCCGCGACCACCGCGACCGAACTGGACCGTCCGCAAACGCGCCCCCAAACGCCGCGCCGGAGGAAATGGCCGGTCGCCTGGGCTTTCGTCGCTCCCTTTCTCTTCTTTTACGGGTTGTTCCTGATCTATCCTGCCATCCAGGTCTGTTACCTGAGTCTGACCAACTCGGACATCGCCGGCCAGGGCGGGTTCATCGGAGTCAGAAATTACGTCGAGTTGATGCGCGACCAGGAATTTTGGGCCTCGGTCGCGCACACCGTCTATTTTGTTATCCTGACGGTCGTGCCGAATACGGCGGTAGGGTTCTTCCTGGCGTTACTGGTTGTCCGCTTGAAGCGGCTCCGATTGCCGATCCTGTCGGCATTTTTCCTGCCCTTCATCCTGCCGGTGAGCGTCGTGACCACGGCGGCACTCTGGATTCTGGACGCGAATTTCGGGATCTTTAATTTTTTTGCGGGTACGACCGTGGCGTGGTTTCAAGACCCCGGCTGGGCCATGCCCGCGGTGGCGCTGGTGACCATCTGGTGGACGGTAGGCTTCAACATGCTTCTTTTCATCGCCGGTTTGCAAAACATACCCGGCGATCTCTACGAGGCTGCAGCGATCGACGGTGCAAACGGTTTCCAGCGCTTCTTCAAAATCACTTGCCCGCTGATCTGGCCGGTTGCAAGCCTCGTGCTGGTACTGCAACTCATCGCGCAGTTCAAAATTTTTGACCAGGTGTACCTGCTCACGGGCGGAGGACCCTACAACTCAACCACGGTAGTGCTTCTCTACATGTACCGTGAGGCCTTTCAGCAGAACCGGGGCGGCTACGCTTCCGCAGTCGCAATCATGCTGGTCCTTATCATCATACTGGTCTCAGCCCTTCAGTTCCAGTTACTGCGATTCAGGCGTTCACAATGAAACCGAAGCGCTTCTCGCCCTTGGGCGCAATCTGTACCGTCCTGACGGTAGTTTTAGCGCTGATCTGGCTTTTCCCCGTTTACTGGATTGCGGCCACGTCCTTAAAGACGGAAACGCAAACCATCGCGATGCCGCCCACACTGGCCCCGTCCCCTCCGACGCTCGAATCGTTTATTTACGTAATTCAAAACAGCCCGATTTTTCGCTGGTACCTGAATACGGTGATCGTTGCGGGGGTAGTCACGTTCCTGTCGATTTGGTTTGCCTTGATGTGCAGCTATGCGCTGTCCCGGCTTGAGTTCAAGGGCAAGCCCTTGATTTATGCACTGCTTCTTGTCGGGTTCATGCTCCCGTTCAGCACGATGGCAATCCCGCTGTTCATGCTGATGAACAAGCTGCATTTTGTAAATTCTTACGCCGGACTTATTCTCCCTCAAATTGCAGCACCCTTGTCGGTGATCGTGTTCAAACAATTTTTTGACGCAGTTCCCGGGGACTTCCGGCACGCCGCCGTTATCGACGGGGCGGGCGAATTCAGGATTCTGTTTAGAATCTATGTGCCGCTTAACTGGAGCATCATCTGGGCGATGAGCATCGTTACCTTTATCGGCACCTGGAACAACTTCTTCTGGCCGTTCATCATCACCAACTCAACGCCGATGCTGACCATCCCGGTCGGCATGACCCAGGTTCAATCCGCATACGGTATCGCCTTCGCTAAAACGTCCGCCATCGCGGTGATGGCTTCTATCCCGACGGCGGTCGCTTACCTTATGTTCCAGAAACGAGTGACCCAGGGCGTGATGGCAGCGGCCGGAATCAAAGGCTGACCACACGGCCACACGGCCACACGGTCACACGGTCACACGGCGGGTGTGGCGGGCACAACGACTGAGTTCACACAGCGAACACGGCGAGCCACGGCGGACACGGCGGGAAGACAAATGCCACAAATGAGGGCCGCTGGTTAGGCACGCCGGGAACCTATGCCGTCTTTGGCCCGGGGCGGCGGTTGGCAGTAACCGGGAACTTTAGCAACCATCACTCTCGCCGCCGCCCCGGGCCAAAGACGGCGTAATCCTTGCCAGGGACTGAATTAAGGGTCGAGTATCGGGGTGCCGGGTAATTTTGTCTTCCCGCCGTGGCTCGCCGTGTGAACTCTTACGTTGTGCCCGCCGTGTGACCGAACTCCGAACTCCTCCGCTTCCCGCCGTGGTCGCCGTGGCTCGCCGTGTGAACCTCTGTCGTTGTGCCCGTCCAACCCGCTGTGGCCGCCGTGTGACCGTGTGAACTCCTACGTTGTGCCCGCCCAACCCGCTGTGCCCGCCGTGTGACCCGGCACTCTCCGTTCGTGGCATTTCCCAGCTATCGGGTAATCGCATACGCGTCGAAACATCCACCGCCGCTGCCGTTGATGCCGGTACCACCGGCAGAAATCCTGCGACGTGTTGAAAAGGTATCTTTCGCCGGTCGGTACTTCCACGATCACCGCAAGGTCATTCCCCGCCAACCGTTTTCTCCCGACGTAAACCCCACAAAATCGTTCATCATCCAAGAGCTGCAAAAGCTGGGAATATTCTTGTGCAGTCATCCCACACCGTTACGTGCGAACGCGGCACTTGCAACTCCGGGTCCGGGCCGCGGGCTGCCGGTGATTTTCAGCATGCTGCCTTGCTCGCGCGTCGTTCAGGCCACGGTGATCTCCTCGACCCATTTCGGCTGTTTCTCCAACCACGCCTCGGTGTAGCCGAGCGGATTGGGGTGCCGGTTCACCTCCTGTTCCTGCGCCGAACGCGGTCCACGGGTTTCCGCGGCGATCACGCCGGGGTCGGCCTTGAACTGGCGGTCGGCCGTCAGCAGGCCGTTGATTTCCTGGTAAGTGTCGGTCAACTGCGTGTAGCAAAAACCGGCCAGGTCGTCGCACTTGTTCAGCGCTCGCAGCAGCCCGGCGTACCGCGCGATGAAACCCCTCTGGCTGAGCACCCGGCTGTAGCCCCAGCCCTCCTGGTTCAAGGCGTACGCGATCCCGCCGAACTCGGTCAGCAACAGCGGCTGCCGCCGTTCCGAGCTCGAAGGTGTCAGGAGCAACTGGCGGCGGCACGGCCGGACGTGTTCGAGCGTAAAGGCAAACCTCTCTGCCGTACCGTAACGCTCGATCAGCACCCCGGGTTTGTCCGTGTAATCGTGCACCGTCATCAGATCGGTCTCCAGGTGTTCCCACCCATCATTGTCCACCACGAGGCGGGTCGGATCAGCCGCTTTGGTCAACTGGTAGAGCGCACGGCAAAAAGCCCGGGTCTGAGGATTGGTGGGAAGGTCCGGCAACCCCCATGACTCATTGAAAGGCACCCACGCGACGATGCACGGGTGCGACCGGTCACGGTTTACCGCTTCCAGCCATTCGGTCGTAACCGCATCCATCATGCGCTGTGAAAACCGGTAAGCGCTCGGCATTTCCTCCCACACCATCAAGCCGAGGACGTCGCACCAGTAAAGAAACCGAGGGTCCTCGATTTTCTGGTGCTTGCGAACCCCGTTGAATCCCAATCGCTTGGTAAGGATGACGTCGCGGCGCAGTTCCTCGGCCGTGGCGCTCAGTCCCCCTTCGGGCCAATACCCCTGATCCAGAACCAGGCGCATCCGGTAAGGAAGACCGTTCAGGATAAACGCGCCGTGCTCGAAACGTACCGCTCGCATGGCGGTATAGCTTTCAACGGCGTCAAAGGGAGCATGATCGCGCAAGAGGGTGATTTTTGCGTCGATCAATTCGGGATGCTCCGGGCTCCAGAACAGTTCACGGCGAACGTCGTACAAACCGCCGTCCGGCAGGTGAAGGGTACGGCGCAACGATTCCCCCTGCAGGCGGTAAGTATCCTCCAGCAGGGGTTCGCCCCGGATGAAGAGTTCCACCCGCACGGCGTCGCCGGGCTGCACCGGTCCATCCACCTGAAGGTCCAGCGTCAGGGAGAAATCCTCCAGGCAGGCCGTCCAATCCACGCGCCGGATGAAGGTTGACGGCGTCTGCTCGAGCCAGACGGTCTGCCAGATGCCGGTGGTGCGCGGGTACCAGATGGAGTGCGGTTCGAGTTTCCAGTCCTGTTTGCCGCGCGGTTGGTCCAGCGCCAAAGGGTCGTCTTCCGCGCGCACCACCACGGTCAACTCCGTGCCATCCCGGCAAAAGGAGGTCAACTCCGTGGAAAAAGGGGTGTGCCCGCCGGTATGCCGCATCACCGGGTGATCGTTCACCCACACCTGGGCCGCATAGTCCACGGCGCCGAAGTGCAGGAAAACGCGACTGGCCGGCGACGCGACGCTCACCCGCCGCCGGTACCAGGTCACCGGGTGAAATTGCTGGTCATTCACACCGCTCCGCGCCGTTTCCGGCGCGTAAGGAACCGTGATCTCGCCATCGAAACGCACTTCGGCGGGCACGTTCCAAAGCCGTTGCGGATCAAATGCGCAATCCCATGGTCCGTTAAGCGATTGCCATTCCGGGCGCCGGCACTGGGGGCGCGGGTAGTCGAGAGAAAGTACATCCATAATTGAGGGGCCGGCTACGGCGTTTGGGCGCCACGGACCCCGACGTAAACGCTGTACAGGGACGTCGTCGCCGTGATGAACAACCGGTTTCGCCGCGGCCCGCCAAAGGTTAAATTGGCCACCGGTTCGGGCACCTTGATCTTACCCAGCAACCATCCTTCCGCATCAAAACACTGGACACCGTCAGACGCGCTTACCCACACGTTGCCGAGCGCATCCAGGCGCAACCCGTCCGGCAAGCCGGGAGACACCTCGGCGAAAACCCGGCCGTTAAGCAGTTTCCCGTCCGGTGCGACGTCAAAAACACGGACGTGGTGTTCGCCATGCAGGGTGTGGGACCTCCCTGAATCGGCGATGTAAAGGCGGGATTCGTCCGGCGAAAACGCCAGCCCATTCGGCTTGTTGAAATCATCCGCCACGACGGTGAGCGCCTCCTTTTGAGGATCGAACCGAAAGACGTGGGCGCGCCCGTACTCACTGGTGCCCGCATACCCTTCGTAATCACTCAGGATCCCGTAAGGCGGGTCTGTAAACCAGATGGTCCCGTCAGATTTCACCACCACGTCATTGGGCGAGTTGAGCCGTTTGCCCTCAAAACGGTCGACCAGCGTCCGCACCGTCCCGTCCGGTTCGGTGATGGAGACGCGCCGGTTGCCGTGCTCACACGTGATCAACCGGCCGCTTCGGTCACGCGTGTTGCCGTTGGCAAACCCGGACGGTTGCCGGAACACGCTCACGTGGCCCTCGACCCAACGGCACATAAGGTTGTTGGGGATATCGCTCCAGAGCAGGAAATCACCGTCGCCGAAGTAGATCGGGCCTTCCGCCCACCGCATCCCGGTATGGAGTCGTTCCACCCAGGCGTTACCGACCGTCAACTGGATGAAACGCTCGTCGTAGAGTTCAAAATCCTGTCGCAGGCCGAAGGTGCGGGTCATGGCGATAACGCGAGGGCGGCGGTGACGGGATTTTCCCGGCCGGGGCAGCCGATAAAACGTCCGATCGGGATGGGCTTGAGGCGCTTGTTCCCTTCGGCCGTGCTGGTCCGCCGGGGAAGGCGAAGCGGTTCTGGCGATGCCTGAGTGGCATTGGCGTACTTATGCCTCGCGGGCCGACGCCGCGACAAGCATTTTTTAGGGCTTTACTTGAGTCCCCACGCCTGAAAAGTTACACCGTACCCGACATGGCCGAACGACGACTTGACGGCAAAACGGCGCTCGTGACCGCCGCTGCGCAGGGCATCGGGCGGGCTACTGCTGAAGCGTTTTCAAGCGAAGGCGCTCACGTGTTCGCTGCCGACATCAACCTGGCGGGCGTCCGGGAGTTGACCCGCTGCGGCTGCGAACCGGTCCACCTCGACGTGCGCGACGCGCAGGCCATCCAGGAATTGGCGGCCAGGATCGGCCCGATCGACATTCTTTTTAATGGAGCCGGCTACGTCCACGCGGGCACCATCCTGGAGTGCAGCGAGGCAGACTGGGATTTCTCAATTGATCTGAACTGCCGGTCGATGTACCGGATGATCCGGACTTTCCTGCCGGGAATGCTGGAGCGCGCCGGGGGATCGATCATCAACATGGCCTCCGTGGCTTCGAGCATCAAAGGCGTGCCCAACCGCTTCATTTACGGGTTGACCAAGGGCGCAGTGATCGCGCTGACCAAGTCGATCGCCGCCGACTACGTTGGCTCAGGGATCCGTTGCAACGCGATCTGTCCGGCCACCGTGGATTCGCCCTCACTGGCCGAGCGGATCTCCCGGCAGGCCGCCGGCGAAGGCCGCACCGAGGAGGAGGTCCGTCAGGCGTTCATCGCGCGCCAACCAATGGGCCGGATCGGTAAACCGGAAGAAATCGCCGCCCTGGCGGTTTACCTGGCGAGTGACGAATCGTCCTTCACGACCGGCCAGGCCCACATCATCGACGGCGGCTGGGCCCTCTGAGACGCCGCGTCCCGGGTCTCACGCCACGCGCGTCAGCGCTGGTCCAGGGGAACGTAAGGCCGGGGGTCCGGCCCGGCGTAGTCCGCGCTGGGCCGGATCAGTTTGTTGTTGTCCCGTTGCTCCTTGATGTGAGCCGCCCAGCCCGCCGTGCGCGCCAGGACGAACAGCGGCGTAAAATGCGAGGTGGGTATACCCAGGAAATGGTACACGGTCGCGCTGAAGAAATCAGCATTTGCAAACAGCTTTTTTTCACGTTGCATGATCGCCTCGATCTCGTCGGAGACCTCGTAAAGGTAACCGTCCGGCGCCTGCTCCGACAACCGGCGGGACCAGGCTTTGTTGATGGCGTTACGGGGATCTGAAATCTTGTAGACCGCGTGGCCGAAGCCCATGATTTTCTCTTTGCGGCCGAGCCGGCCGAGCACGTCCTCGCGCGCCTCCTCGCGGGTCTTGAGGTTCCGGATCAACTCCATGGCGGCTTCATTCGCACCGCCGTGCAATGGACCGCGCAGGGTCCCGATGCCGGCCGTGATGCAGGAATAGAAATCGGACAGGGTGGCGGCGCAGACCCGGCAGGCGAACGTGGAAGCGTTGAATTCGTGCTCGGCATAGAGAATCATGGACACGTCCAATGCATGGCCGGCCTCCTGGTCAGGCGGCCGCTGATGGAGCATGGCCAGGTAATGTTCCGCGAGCGTATCGCCCTGAGACTCAGTGTCGATCCGTTGTCCGGTAGCGCCGAAGTGATGCCAGTAAACCAGCATCGAGGGAAACGCGGCCAGCAACCGTTCGGCCATGCGGTCCTGTTCCTGAAACGTGTGTTCCGGCTCAAGCACGCCTAACATCGAACAACCGGTTCGCAGCACGTCCATCGGGTGAGACGTGGGGGGAATGCGCTCGAGCACTTGCTCCAGCGGTTTGGGCAGCGACGATGCGCCCTTCAGGCGTTGTTGAAAGGCGTCGAGCTCGGCCCGCCCCGGAAGCGCGCCGTAGATCAACAGGTAAGCTACTTCCGCAAATGAACTGTGAGCAGCCAGATCTTCGATCGCGTAGCCGCGGTAAGTCAACCCGACGCCTGCCTTGCCGACGGTGCAAATCGCCGTCGATCCGGCGGATTGGCCGCGCAAGCCGGAAGAGGCCGGGACAGCCTGGGCAGATGAAGAATCCGTGGCCATAAGCTAACTTTCTTTCCGGTATAACTCATCCAGTTTTTGTTCGTAACGAAGGTAGTCCAACACTTCGTAAAGCTCGCTGCGGGTCTGCATCCGGTCAACGACGCGCACCTGGTTGCCATCCCGGCGAATCGCGCCATAAACCGCGAGCGCGGCAGCGCTCATTGCCCGGAAAGCGCTCAAGGGATACAAGACCATCCGCACCCCGGCCTGACGCAACTCATCGAGACTCAGCAACGGCGTTTTGCCGAACTCGGTAAGGTTAGCCAGGATAGGCGCGTCGACTGCACGGCAGAACCGGGCAAAATCGGCCGCTGACCCGAGCGCCTCGGCGAAGATCATGTCGGCCCCGGCGTACACGTACCGGCCGGCCCGGTCGATCCCGGCCTCAAGACCTTCCGAGGCGACCGCGTCCGTGCGGGCCATGACGACGAATCCGTCGTCGCCGCGGCTGTCCACCGCCGCCTTGATCCGGTCCACCATTTCCCCGGCGGTGACGAGGGCTTTGTTGGGGCGATGCCCGCAACGTTTGGCTTGCACCTGGTCTTCCAGGTGGCAGCCCGCAGCTCCTGCACGGGATAATTCCCGGATGGTCCGCGCGATGTTGAAAGCCCCACCCCAGCCGGTATCGGCATCAACCAGCAGCGGCAGCGTCGTTGCACCCGTGATCCGGCGCGCATCCTCGCAGACGTCGTTCAACGAGGTAAGGCCCAGATCCGGCATCCCGAACGAGGCGTTGGCTACGCCCGCTCCCGACAAGTAAAGGGCTTTAAAGCCCGTGCGCGCCGCCAGCAGCGCAGCATATGCGCTGACGACGCCGACGATTTGCAACGGGCGCTCCGATTCCAGCGCGGCCCGGAACTGCGAGCCTGGGGAGGACACAGACATTACCGTACTATACTTAATCCTCGATGAAATCCTGCGGCAAGATTATCCGCCCGTGCCAAGGGAGGGCGCCCGCAGGCCAAAACGGCACCCTTAAAAACCTCGTGACGTGAACCGCCTTGCTTCCTAGACTCCTGATGCGCTTTTCTCTAAGCTGCCGCGCAAACCCCACGTCATGCCCGTCCAATATGGCCAGTGTTTAAACAAGGCTGGTTGTAGTCTTGCCTATACCGGCGAGATGATCCGGTACGAAGGCGAAGCCCGTTGCCCGGAGTGCGGCCAACCGCTCGGCCCGGCTGCGCCCCGGCGCAAAAAGCCGCCCTGGTTATCTGGTCTCATCGTGCTCGCAATCCTGGTAGCGGCTTCGATCGCATTCCTGGTCTGGCAGCGGCGGTCCCAGGAACCTTCCCACGCAGCCCCCTTGCCGGCCATCGTCGGCGAACCCGACCAGAACCATGCACCGGCGGTGGTCGACGGCAATACCACCAGCCTTCCCGAAATACCCAAACCGCCGGTCACCGGCTCCAGTCCGGCGCCGGGCGGCACCCCTGCGAATGTCGTCAATGAGCGTTCGGAATCCGCCGGGGCAACCCCGCCGGTCAGCGCATCTCCTCCGGCCGGCCCGGTCCTTTCCGCCAGCCCGGCCGCAGAGGAATCCGTAGTCACCAAACCGCCGACCTTGTCTGCGCAGCAGGTGGACACAACCCGGGCCGACGTCCTTAAGCGCATCAATGCCATGCCGCGCATGAGCGCCCAGGAAAAGGATCGCCTGTCGCAAAAAGTCGAGAGCGCGCACGGGATGGAACGGTTGAGAATCGTCCACTTCGACCTCGGCAAGACTACCTTAAGCAGGAGTACGGCCGACCAATTGGCCAGGAGTTTCACGGCGGGCGACACCAAGGAAAAACTGGCCGATCCGACCCTGGTGCTGGTGATCGCGGGGTACGCCGACAGCGGAGGCGATCCCGGCGTTAACCTGCGAATCTCACAAGACCGGGCTGACGGCGTAAGCCGGCTTTTGAAAAAGGCGGGAATCCTTAACGTGATGCACACCGTGGCGATGGGCAGCACCGACCTGCTCGATGGTAAACGACCCGAACAGAACCGCGCCGTCGAGATCTGGGCCGTGGTCCCGTAGCGGGGACAATGCCACAAATGCCACGAGCGGAAAGATGCCACAAATGGAAGGGGTTTGGAGAGCGGACGCCCCTTCCTGAGAGCAGACGAATGAGGAAGGAAGGGATACCGGCAGAGTCGTACAAGCCGAATGCCGCAAACGGGTAAGCCGGTCACTCGTGGCATTCTTGACATTCTACCGTTTCCGCCGTCCGCGTGTTAACCCAACGCCACAGGCCGGAAGGTGCCAGGAATGCCGCGAATCAGCGCCTTCCATCTGTGGCATTTTCTTCTCTCCGAACCTCTTCCATTGGTGGCATTTTTCCGCTTGTGGCATTTGTGGCATTTTCTCCAGCGCTCTCCTGATTTTCCACTTTGCTTCGGCGCCGCGCTACTTTACGTCTATCAGACCGATGTCCTCGCGTTCTCCCCAGCGGCTAAGTAAATCGGACTACGAACGGCTTGCCGCTTTCCGGTACCAACTCCGGCGCTTCCTGCGCTTCTCGGAGCTTGAAGCCGAAGCGGTCGGACTCACGCCCCGGCAATATCAGGGATTGTTGGCGGTCGCCGGCTACCCTGGCCGCGACGCGATCACTATCGGCGAATTAGCGCAACAATTACTTGTAGCCCATCACAGCGCGGTCGGGTTGGTGGACCGGCTCAGCGCGCACGGGTTGGTTGAGCGTCAACCGGGACCGCAGGACCGCCGGCAGGTGTTTGTCCGGCTGACGCCGCGCGGCAATGCCCTGCTCGAAAGGCTGGCGCACGCGCACCGGGCCGAGTTACTGAAACTCGGGCCGAAGCTGAGCGTTCTGCTGCAGACCCTCAATAACTCCAATTCAGATTCAGAGCCCGGCCGATGACGCCGGACACGGGGAATCCGCCCGCATGGCAAGGCGTTTAAGTCACCCCATGAAGCCGGCTATCCCGTGGGGTTGCACCGGCAGCTTCATCATCGGCCTGCTGCTTAGCATCCTTTTGCTGGCGGCTATCTTTACCGCCCTGCGCTAACCTTACTCGCGGTTCAGGCTTTTAACTGGCAACCTGCGTCCTTTTGGCCACCCGGAAGGACCGCAAGTCCCCTTTTAAGCCGGTTTTTCGGCTTGGCATAATAGGTGCTCTCTGCACCTGAGCGCCTCGACACCTCCGCCGGCGCTACCCAGCCCAGCAACGGAACCACCATCCTATGAACGTAAGCCGCCCTTTGAGCATCGACGCGGACCCTTACCCCTACGAGTTCGTGCCCGTCCAAAGCGCGTTGTTGATAATCGACATGCAGCGCGATTTCCTGGAGCCCGGCGGCTTCGGCGAGATGCTCGGCAACGACGTTTCGCAGTTGCGCCGCACGATTGACCCCAACCGGAAATTGCTCGCCGCCTGGCGCACGGCCGGCCTTACCGTAATCCATACGCGGGAAGGGCATCGGCCCGACCTGAGCGATCTTCCACCCGCCAAACGAGTACGGGGCCATGGCACGCGCACGATCGGCGATCCCGGCCCGATGGGACGCATCCTGATCCGGGGCGAGCTCGGGCACGACATCATCCCGGAACTTTATCCCCTGCCCACCGAACCAGTCATCGATAAACCGGGCAAAGGCGCGTTTTTCGCAACGGATCTGCATGCCATCCTCCAAAATTACGGCATCCGGAAGCTGCTAGTAACCGGGGTCACCACCGAAGTCTGCGTCAATACCACCGTCCGGGAAGCAAATGACCGGGGCTACGACTGCCTGGTCCCGGCGGATTGCGTCGGGTCCTACTTTCCGGAGTTCCAGGAAGCGGGCCTGAAGATGATCAAGGCGCAGGGCGGCATCTTCGGCTGGGTGTCGGACTCCGCTCGAGTCCTGGCCGCCCTTCAGCAAACCTCTCCCGTCATATAAAACCACGCCTCCCTGAAAAACAAGAGCCCCTATGAAAAACGCCAAACCCGCCCTTTGGACGCCCGGAGACTGGAACGCCTTTTTCGGCTTCGGAACCAATATCCTCGTCAACCTGCTGGTCCTGACGGGGTTACTGCGGTTCGTCTTGAAAATGCCGGACGCCCTGGTGTTCGGCCGTATCCTCCCTGCAACGGGGATGATGCTGTTTCTGAGCACGATCTATTACGCGTGGCTCGCTTACCGCCTGGCGAAACGCACCGGGCGGACGGACGTCTGTGCGCTGCCTTCCGGCGTCAGCGTCCCTCACATGTTTGTCGTTACCTTCGTCATCATGCTGCCGATCGCCCTCAAAACCGGCGATCCGGTAAAAGGGTGGGAAGCGGGTCTGACGTGGGTCTTCATCCAGAGTTTCGTGCTCATGGCCGGCGGTTTTATCGCGCCCGTCATCCGAAAGATTACTCCGCGAGCCGCTCTGCTGGGTACCCTGGCCGGTGTCTCCATCACGTTCATCTCGATGCGTCCGGCCCTTGAAATGTTCAGGACACCGGTTATCGGCATCACCTGTTTTGCCATCATCCTGGCGAGCTGGTTCGGCGGGGTCCGTTACTTCCGCGGCATTCCCGCCGGTCTGGTGGCGATCGTCGTCGGTTCGATCATCGCGTGGATCTCGAATGCATTCGGCCTGGGATATGGCGGGCTGAGCCTCGAAAACCTTGCGCACTCGTTCACGAATTTCGGCTTCTCGTTTCCGCTGCCTGCCGCGGATCACGTATTTTCGGGTTTCCAGTTCCTGGGGGTCATCCTGGTCACCGCGATCCCGTTCGGAATTTATGACCTGGTTGAGGCCATGGATAACGTCGAGAGCGCCGCGGTCGCGGGCGACAGCTTTCCGACCACCAGGGTTTTGACGGCCGACGGCGTCGTCAGCCTGATCGGATGCATGATGGGCAACCCGTTTATCAACGCCGTCTATATCGGGCACCCCGGCTGGAAAGCGATGGGCGGCAGGATCGGTTATTCCGCGGCGACGGGCATCATGGTGATCCTGCTTTCCTGGTTAGGCATCATCTCGGTGGCGGTATCGGTGATTCCTGTCGTGGCCATTTCACCGATTCTTCTGTACATCGGTATGTTGATCGGCGCCCAGGCTTTCCAGGAAACCCCTAAGAGCCACGCGCCGGCCATCATCCTTGCGTTCACGCCGCATCTTGCCGCCTGGGGCAAGACCCAGATCGATAACGCCCTTGGAGCCGGCGGCACGAGCGCCGCCGCGATCGGTCTCGATAAACTCGGCCAAAACGGAGTCCTCTACCCCGGCCTGGAAGTTCTTGGGGGCGGTGCAATTTTGGGCGGGCTGATCCTGGGCGCGATCGCGGTGTTCATGATCGACCGGCAATTTGTTAAAGCCGGCGCCTTCGCCCTGGCCGGGGCGGTCCTGACCTTCTTCGGTTTCATGCATGGTGAGAAGATCGGCATCGGCCAAACGCCCGTAGTGGCCGTAAGCTACCTTGCCGTGGCGATCATCATGGTCGCGGTGGCGAAACTCACCGTGGTTCTGCCGAAAATGGCAGAGCCGCGGGAACATCCGGGCCCGGCGCCGCAACCGCAACTGGCGGAGTAAGCCGCGAAGGTCTGCCTTCCTGCCAACCGAACGGCTGCGGTGTTTCGCGCCGCGGCGGTTTGGTTCAGAGCAGGGCGCGCCTATTTTGCCGGTTGCTTTTTTCAATCCCGGGCAATAGCGTTGCAGCCGATCCCCCCTATGATGGCTCGGCGGAAGCAGCATGATCGCTCGGCGGGTGGTGTCTGGCGTTTCCCGGACGTTGGGGAAACCGCCGCCCGCCCGCCCGGTCAGGATCACCGTCGGTGACCGTCGTCAACACGCCCTCGATCGGATTTGCAACCATGGACCTGAACCTTAAAGGCAAAACCGCCGTCATCACGGGCGGCAGCATCGGAATCGGCCTGGCGGTAGCGGAAGCATTGGCCGCGGAAGGCACAAACCTGTTGTTGGTGGCCCGGCAACCGGAACGGCTCAACGCTGAAGCCGAACGCATCAGCCGGCGGCACGGGGTCCGGGCGATCGGCGTTGCGGCTGACGTCGCGGCCGCCAAGCCGGTTCAGGAGGTCGTCTCGGCCGCTGAACGGGAGTTCGGAGCGGTCGACATTCTGATCAACAACGCCGGTACCGGCAGTAATGAAACCATCATGGAAGCGCCGGATGAGAAGTGGCAATACTACTGGGAGCTTCACGTGATGTCGGCCGTCCGGCTGGCGCGGGGTTTGGTTCCCCTGATGCGGAAACGGGGCGGCGGCGTGATCCTGCATAACGCCTCGGTCTGTGCCGTGCAACCGCTCTGGTACGAACCGATCTACAACGTCACCAAAGCCGCCCTGATGATGTTTTCCAAGAACCTCGCCAATGAACTGATCAAGGAGAACATCCGCGTCAACACCGTCAACCCGGGGCTGATCCTGACGCCGGACTGGATAAAGACCGCCAAGCAACTTACCGCGGATAAAGGCGGAGATTGGGAGGGTTATCTCGCGCAGGTCGCAAGGGAGCATGCGCCCATCAACCGGTTCGGCACCCCGGAGGAACTGGCGCATTTCTTCGTTTTTCTTTGCTCGGATCGGGCAAGCTACTCGGTCGGCGCGACGTATTTCGTCGACGGCGGCATGCTGAAAGTCGTGTAACGGGTAGCGGGTAACGGGTAACGGGTAACGAGTAGCGAGTAGCGAGTGACGGGTAGCGAGTGACGAATGGCGGGTGTCGGTTCGAGTAAATGCCGCGGAGGGGTGACTTCGACGGCTCGTGCGCATGGCGTTGATTCCATACCGCCGTTGAAGAACGGGCGGGGGCGTCGAGGCCTCCAATTCACTCCCGACAGTTCTTCCTGGGCCGACGCGCGGCACTCTCTGCCGGGAACAACTTCGGCTTGCGGTCTCCCATGCGACACCCGCTACCCGTTACCCGTTACCCTCCTCCACTTGTGGCATTTTCCCCGCTGCCCGATACCCCCGAAGGGTCGACAAGCAAGCTCGCACGGGTAAGCTACTCGCTGACATGAGAATTCATCGTGCTCTGGTATCGGTGTACGATAAAGAGGGTATCGTGCCTTTCGTGCGCCGGCTGCACGAACTTGGCGTTGAGATCGTCTCGACCGGGGGTACGGCGGCGTTGCTGAGAGACGAAGGCATCCCGCACGTTGAAGTCGAAAAGTACACCGGGTTTCCTGAAATGCTGTCAGGCCGCGTCAAAACGCTGCACCCGAAAGTGCACGGCGGTTTGCTTTACCTGCGCAATAACCCGGACCACCGGCGGGAGGTCGAGGCGAATGGGATTCCGCCTATCGACCTGATCCTGGTGAACCTTTACCCGTTCCAGGCGACCGTGGAACGCCCGGGCATCACCCGGGAAGAGGCCCTCGAAAAAATCGATATCGGCGGCCCGGCAATGCTGCGTAGCGCCGCCAAGAATTATCAGGACGTGACCGTGGTCACCGATCCGCGCGATTACGACGTGGTGCTGAAGCAAATGGAGGAGCACGACGGCGCCACGACGTTGAAACTGCGCGAACAGCTCGCCATCAAGGTTTTTCTTACCACCTCCAAGTATGACCAGGCCATTTCCGATTACCTCAATCGGGAACAGGAAACAGCCGGGTCGTTCCTCACCTCCGTGCCCCTGGAGAGCCGCTTACGGTACGGTGAAAACCCCCACCAGAACGCGTCGTTATACGGTCACTTCCAGGATTACTTCCAGAAGTTTCACGGCAAGGATCTCTCGTTCAACAACATCCTGGACATCAACGCCGCCGCCAACCTGATCGACGAATTCGTGGAACCGTCGGTTGCCATCCTGAAGCACACGAATCCGTGCGGTGTCGGTTCGGACCCGGATTTGCGCGAGGCGTGGATGAAGGCATTCGCGACCGACAAACAAGCCCCGTTCGGCGGGATCATCATCGCCAACCGGCCGGTGACGGAACCTTTGGCCAGGGCCATCTCGGAGATCTTCAGCGAAGTGATTATTGCGCCCGACTTTGAGTCGGAAGCACGGGCCCTGCTGCAGAAGAAAAAAAACCTGCGCCTGATTCGCACGCGGGAGCGTGACGAGCGGGTCCAATCGCAACCGGACATCCGTTCAGTTCTCGGCGGCCTTCTTGTGCAGGATCGGGACAATGCTAAAGTCCAGGAACCCGAACGCCAGGTGGTGTCGGCCCGGCCGCCGACCGCAGATGAAATGAAGGCGATGCTTTTTGGCTGGCGCGTGGTGAAGCACGTGAAGTCGAACGCGATCGTGTACGCCGGCAAGGATCGCACCCTGGGCATCGGGGCGGGACAAATGAGCAGGGTGGATTCTTCCAAAATCGCCATCTGGAAGGCGAACGAAGCCGGGCTTTCACTCAAAGGCAGCGCGGTCGCCAGCGATGCTTTTTTCCCGTTTCCGGACAGCCTGATCGCAGCCGCCGAAGCCGGCGCGACCGCCGCGATTCAACCGGGCGGATCGGTTCGCGACGAAGAGGTGATCCGCGCAGCGAACGATCACGACGTAGCGATGGTGTTCACGGGTATCCGCCACTTCCGGCACTAGCGGCACACGGCGGGCACCGCGAGGAGGGCGGGCACAACGACTGAGTTCACACGGCGAGCCACGGCGACCACGGCGGAAAGAGGGGGAGAGAGTTCGGAGTTCGGGGCTCGGAGCTCGGAGTTCGGAGGCGTGCCGGGAAGACAGAATCATCCGCAGAACACGCAGAAGGACGCAGAAAAGAGAAACATCCACAGATTACGCAGATTGACACAGATTAAGAGGACCTGGCGGCGACTCTGAGGCTGACACTCGCACCCAACCCCCATGCCGCCGCTCCGAACTCCGAACCCCGAACTTCGAACTCCGAACCCCGAACCCCGAACTCCGAACTTTACCCGTTACCCGTTACTCGTTCCGCACTCATGATTAAGCTCGGAGTCAACATCGATCACGTCGCAACGTTACGGCAGGCCCGGTACGTAGGGATGCCGGACGCACCGAACGTTGAGCCGGACGTTCTGGCGGCGGCATCCGCCTGCGAACGGGCCGGCGCGCAGGGAATCACGGTCCACCTGCGTGCGGACCGCCGGCATATCCAGGACCGTGATGTTTTCAGGCTGCGTCGCAGTTTGATTACGAAGCTCAACCTGGAGATGGGCAACACGCCCGAGATCCTCGAAACGGCTTTGCAGGTGTTACCGGATGACGTGTGCCTCGTGCCGGAACACCGCCAGGAGGTCACGACCGAGGGCGGCCTGGATGTGGCCCGAAACGTCAAGAACTTGCGCCGCACGGTCGAACGGTTGCAAGCCGCCGGCATCCGCGTCAGCATGTTCATCGAACCGGCGCCGGAGCAGATCGACGCCTGCGTGGAACTCGGGGCCGATGCGGTCGAGCTTCACACCGGCCGGTTTGCCAATGTCATGCCCGATTTCCGCGCGGATGAGGTTGCCCGGTTGGAGGCGGCCGCCCGTCACGCGTCCGAAAAAGGTTTGATTGTGAATGCCGGGCATGGCCTGAATTACGCGAACGTGCACCTGTTACTGGCGATCCCACACTGGAACGAATTCAACATCGGCCACTCGATCGTGTCCCGAGCACTTTCTATCGGTCTGGAAGCTGCCGCGCGCGAGATGCTCCAGCTCCTCGCCCGCCCGTGACCGTGTTCGGTATAGGGATTGACGTGGTCGAGAACCACCGGATCGCCGAGGCCATTCAGCGGCATGGGGAACGATTCGTGGAACGAATCTTTCATCCGGGCGAAGCGGAATATTGCCGCTCCATGCGCGACCCGCACCCGCACTTCGCGGCGCGTTTTGCAGCCAAGGAAGCGGTCTCGAAAGCCTTTGGAACCGGCTTCGCGGGCCAGGTGACCTGGCGCGACATCGAGATCCGCCGCAAAGCCAGCGGTGAACCGTTTGTCGTCCTCCACAACGGCGCAGCGGCGCTCGCCACGCAGCTCGGCGTCCACACGGTGCTGATCAGCCTGAGCCATTCGGAAGGGTATGCAGTTGCCAACGCGCTCCTCATGAAGGACTAAACCGGCGAACCGGCGGGCGCGCCCCGGCAGCAGCACCTGCACCTGCACCTGAACTATGGAGAGTGAGTACAAGGTTAGGCTCGAGGTTTTCGAAGGACCACTGGACCTCCTGCTTTACCTCATCAAAAAAGAGGAGGTCGACATTTACGACGTCTCCATTGAACGGATCACCCGGCAATACCTGGAGTACGTCGACACGTTTCGGATGCTGGACCTCGAGGTGGCCGGCGAGTTCGTGGTCATGGCGGCAAACCTGATCTATATCAAGAGCCGAAGCCTGCTCCCGGTTCACCAGCAACCAGCCGAGGAGGATGCCGAAGAGGAAGACCCCCGCTGGGACCTGATCCGGCAGTTGATAGAATACAAGAAGTTCAAGGACGCCGCCGCGCAACTTCAGCAGCGGGAACTCGATCAGGAAGGACTCATCCCGCGAATCCTGGAAAAACCCAACCCGGCCGCACCGGATGCCTTGCTCAAGCAGGAGGTAAGCATTTTCGACCTGATCAACGCGTTCCGGAAGGTTCTCAAGCGACTCGAGAGTAAACGCGAAGATCTGCGGGAGATTTTCGAGGAGAATTTTACGGTTTCCGACAAGATTGAACATATTATGGTCATCACCCGCCGGGAGCAGTCCGTCGCATTCTCGGACCTCTTCGCTTTTGCGGCGAGCCGGACCGAAATCGCGGTGACGTTTCTGGCGCTCCTTGAATTGATCCGCTTAAAGCAGCTCCGGGTGGTTCAACGGGAACCCTTTTCCGAGATCCTCATCGCGCGGATGGGTTGAGTCTTGAGTTTTACGGGCGTTACGCGAAATCAGGTTATGATCCCTTTGAAAGCAGTCGTCGAAGCCCTGCTCTTCAGCGCGCCCCGACCTCTGTCGACCAAAGAGATGCTGCAGGTGTTGAAAGCGGGAGCGGAATATTTGGAGGAAGAAAACCCGCTTCCCGAGCTGAACCAGATCCAGGAACCGGAGATCAAAGCGATTCTGGCGGGCCTGGCCCGGGAGTACACCGAACTCGGCCGTGCCTTCCAGCTGGTCGAGCAAGTGGCAGGCTGGCAGCTCACTTCCCGGCCCGAATACCAGGTCTGGGTACGCCAGCTCTTTCCTGAACTCCGCCCCGCGCGCCTGAGCGCGCCGGCTTTGGAAACCCTGGCGATCATCGCTTACCGGCAGCCGATCACCCGGGCCGATATCGAGGCCATTCGCGGGGTCGCGGTGGATGGTCTGATGCAGAAGCTGCTGGACGCCGGCCTCGTAAAGATTTCCGGACGGGCCGACATTCCCGGGCGCCCGCTCCTGTATGAGACCACGCAGCATTTCATGGAACATTTCGGCCTCAAAACGCTGGAAGAACTTCCGAACGCGACGGAGCTGAGGCAGTTGCCTTTGCCCGTGATGAAGCCGGAGGAGGCTGCCGCCGCATCAAACCCGAACGAGGAAACGACGAGTGGAAGAACCGAAGCTGTCGAAAATCCGGCAAGAAATTGACCGCATCGATACCGAACTGATCCGCCTGCTTAACGAGCGCGCGGATCTGGTGCACGAGATCGGGCTCGTAAAGAAGGAAGCCGGCCTCTCGATCTACGCACCCGAACGGGAGGAAAGCCTCCTCCAGGGACTGGTCCGAAAGAGCCGGGGCCGCCTGCCGAGCCACTCCATCCGTGCGATTTACCGCGAAATCATGTCCGCCTCCCTGGCGCTCGAAAAAGACCTGCTCATCGCGTACCTGGGCCCGGAGGGAACGTGGACCCATCAGGCGGCCCGTTCGAAATTCGGGGCGTCGGTACGCTACCTTCCTCAGGCCAACATCGGCGACGTGTTCGACCAGGTCACCCGGCGTCGCGCCGATTACGGGGTCGTGCCGATCGAGAATTCGGTCGAGGGCGCCGTAAACCATACGCACGACGTGTTTGTGGATTCCGAATTGAAGATCTGCGCCCAGATCCTGCTGAGAATTGAGAACAACCTGCTTTCAAAATCGCCGACCTCTGAGATTTGCCGGATCTATTCGCACCCGCAGGTTTTTGGTCAATGCCGCAAGTGGTTGCAAAACAATGCGCATGACGTTGAGCTGATCGAAGTTTCCAGCACCACGCGCGCCGCCGAGATTGCCGCCAAGGAACCAGGCTCGGCCGCCTTGGCCGGAGCGATGGCGGCGGAACTCTACGACCTGCCGATCGTGGAGCGCTCGATCCAGGACAGTCCTAACAACACCACCCGTTTTCTCGTCATCTCGCACACGACGTGCCCGCGAACCGGTAGCGACAAAACCTCACTGATGTTTTGCGTGCAGGACAAGGCAGGCGCGCTCTATTCCGCGCTCGAACCGTTCAACCGCCTTAAGTTGAGCATGAGCAAGATCGAGAGCCGGCCCTCCAAGCGGAAAAATTGGGAGTACTTCTTTTTCGTCGACGTGGAAGGCCACTGCGAGGACGACGTTGTCACCACCGCCCTCCAGGAACTGCAGCGCCATTGCACGTTCGTAAAAGTCCTGGGAAGCTACCCGAAAGGGGAAACCGGCAGCGGGTAGCGGGCGGGGCCAGCTAAGTTCGGAGCTCGGAGTTCGGAGGCGTCGTAGAGCCCGGTCCAACCTTTCCGCGGAACACGCAGAAGGACGCAGAAAAGAGAACACGTCCACAGATTACACAGATTGACACAGATTAAGAGGAGCGGGAGGAGCAGGCGGCAACTCAAAGGTTGACACTCGCACCCGCATCCCCAGGATGCCGCTCCGAACTCCGAACTCCGAACGCCGAACGGCGAACCCCGAACCCCGAACTCCGAACTCTACTCGACACCCCCCGTCACATTCCTACATATATCCCCTCATCCGGCCATTCGGACACAAGATAGCCGTCACGCATGTTCACCAGCGGCAGGTAATTACGCATCATCCGAACCGGCGTCAGCAGGCGCATCGTCGACACCGATTCAATGCAATCCGGACCGTGGTTCCTGATGAGGTTGGGAATGAGGTCCTCATGGGTCCGCTGCACGATGTCCACGTCGTTATGGCCGTCCACAAACAGCAGCAGCGCTACCTTGCCGTCGATTTCGGCGATGTGGCTTTCGAAGATCCGCTCTGTGAACACTGTGGTCTTCTTGGGTTCCTGGCGGATTTCCTCCACCAGTTGACGATAGGTGATCCCTACCCGGAACTTAACGATGTACAGTTGACGGGCATTGAACTGCTGCGCGCCCGCCTGCGATAAATCGAGGTGGGTAAAGTAGGACAGCACACCTTCCTGCTCCAACCGTTGCCGCTTCCGGCTCACCGTCCGCACGTTCACCCCTGATTTCTCGCCGATGCCATTGTCCGATTCACGCGGATCGCGAATGAGTTGTCGCACAATGGCCTTCTCTTGCTCATCCAAAACTCTCATGGCAGTGTCGTCACCAGGGAAGGGGAAGGCGCCGCGGTTGGAGCATTCCTCTCCCGCCAGGACGCTTCAGGATAGCAGAAGTTTTCCGATCCGCCTTCGAATATCGACAAGAAACGGTCTTTAATGGCGTCTTTTGGTCTTGAAATAGGCAATTTAACCCATACACTCTCCGGACCCCGCCTTTATGAACGACGCGATCTTGCAAACGTTGTCAAAAATCCCGGCCTCCCTTTACGAACCGGAAGAGGAACACGATGCCTGCGGCGTCGGTTTTGTAGCAGCGATCAACGGGCAACGTTCCAACCGCGTGTTGCGCTTGGGGCTAACCTCAGTCTGCAACATGTCCCATCGCGGGGCCATCGATGCAGACGCCAAAACCGGTGATGGCTCCGGCGTGCTAACCCAGATTCCGTACAAACTTTTTCGCAAAGAGTTGCAGCGACTGGGCCAGTCGCTTTACGACGACGCCGACCTGGCGGTAGGTTTTATCTTCCTGCCGCACGATAATGCGTATGCGCAGGCGCGCGCCAAGGCGATCATCGAGGAAGTCCTGGAACAGCGGCAACTCTACCTCTTCGGCTGGCGCGAAGTGCCGCTGAATATCTTTGTCCTGGGCGAGAAAGCGCAGCTGACCATGCCGCGCATCGAGCAGGTCCTGATCGGGCGCCCGGCAGGAATGGACGATGATGAGTATGAACGCCGTCTCTTTCTGGCCCGCAACGCCATCGAAAAGCGCGCGCAACTCGATCATATCCGGAATTTCTACATCGCGTCCTTCTCGAACCGGGTCATCATCTACAAGGGCCTGATGACGTCGCATTCGCTGGAGAAATTTTATCGCGACCTCAGCAACCCGGATTACGAAACGGCCATCTGCCTTTACCACGAGCGTTACAGCACGAATACCTTCCCGACGTGGCCGCTGAGCCAGCCGTTTCGCACGCTGGCCCACAACGGCGAGATTAACACCATTCGCGGTAACCGGAACTGGATGCGGGCCAGGGAAGCTGAATTGCAGGCCGGGTTCTGGGGTCAGGATATCGATCTGCTCAAGCCCATCATCCAGGCAGGCGGCTCCGATTCAGCCAGCATTGATAACGCCCTTGAGGTGTTGACCATGTCCGGCCGCGATCTGTTGCACGCGATGACGATGCTGGTGCCGCCGGCGTGGCGCACGGACGAGACGATGACGCCGGAATTAAAGGCGTTTTATGAATATCACCGCTCTTTCAATGAGCCGTGGGATGGTCCCGCCGGCCTGGTCTTCAGCAACGGCGTGCTCGCCGCGGCCTGCCTCGACCGCAACGGGCTCCGTCCGGCCAGGTACAAAATCAGCGAGGACGGCATTTTCAGTTTGGGCTCGGAAGTCGGCTGCACCGAACTGGACGAGGCCAAGGTGATCGAAAAAGGCCGGCTCGCTCCCGGCGAGATGATCGCGGTGGACACCCGGCACGGCAAACTCCTACGCGATGCAGAAATCAAGACCCGGCTTTCGACGCAGCGGCCTTACCGGGAATGGGTAAACGAGCACCTGCTGAGGCTGCAGAAGCTCGCGGGCACTGCGCTGCCGGAACCGTCCGGTGACCTGGACGTGCTTGGTCTGGCGCAACGGCAAATCAGCTTCGGCTACAGCAGCGAGGAACTCGACATGGTCCTGAAACCCATGATCAAGGATGGTCAGGAACCGGTCGGATCGATGGGCGACGATACACCCCTGGCGGTGCTCTCGCTTCAGCCGCGTCTGCTCTACACCTATTTCAAACAGCTTTTCGCGCAGGTAACCAACCCGCCGATCGATCCGCTCCGGGAGAAGCTGGTGATGTCGTTGGCGACCATTCTGGGCTGGCGCCGCAACCTCCTGGCGGAATCACCGGAACACGCCAAGCTCGTCCACTCGGCGTCGCCGGTGCTGCTTCCGCACGAACTGGACGCGTTGCGCCGGATCCCCGGCCCGGACCACCAGGCGCGTACGCTTTCGCTCCTCTGGCCGGTCGCCGAAGGGCCCGAAGGCCTGGAAAAAGCCGTGAGCCGTCTCTGCGCGGAGGCCGAGAAGGCGGTAGACGATACGATGCGGCTGGTGGTGCTGTCGGACGAAGGCGTGGACCACGAACGGGCGGCTATCCCGATGCTGCTGGCCGTCGGCGCCGTGCACCACCACCTGACGCGCGCCGGCAAACGCATGCGCTGCAGCTTGATCGCCGAGACCGACGAAGCGCGCGACGTCCACCAGGTCG
>JAFBAP010000017.1 GCA_019247695.1 Verrucomicrobiota bacterium
TTCGGAGTTCGGAGTTCGGAGTTCGGAGTTCGGAGTTCGGAGTTCGGAGTTCGGAGTTCGGAGTTCGGAGTTCGGAGTTCGGAGTTCGGAGTTCGGAGTTCGGAGTTCGGAGTTCGGAGCGGCATCATGGGGGCGAGCTGCCGGTGTCAAGCTCCGGTTTCGTGGATCTTTTTCTGCGTTCTCTGCGTGTTCTGCGGATGATTCCGTCTTCTCGCGGTGTGAGCGTGCACCTCAGGGGGAGATCAGACCCGGTTCTACGACGCCTCCGAACGCCGAACCCTTTCCCCTTCTTCCCGCCGTGGTCGCCGTGGCTCGCCGTGGTCGCCGTGTGAACTCAGTCGTTGTGCCCGCCAAGCCCGCCGTGGTCGCCGTGTGACCGTGTGACCGTGTGACGGCAGTTGACGGCGGCGGTGCATCATCACACAATCCTGTTCGTCCGTGTCTGTCCGTCGGGCGTTCAAGTCTGAAGTTTATGCCAATCGACCTTAAACAGCTCGTAGCCGCCCGTCAGGGTGAAAACTACAGCCTTCACCAGCACCACCTGAACCCGACCCTCGTGGAAGTGCTTCGCATCACCGGATTCGACAAAATCTACGTGCGTGCGGAAGGCGCCTACCTTTATGACCAGACTGGAAACGCTTACCTGGATTTCCTGAGTGGCTACAGCGTATTCAATGCTGGGCGGAACCATCCGGCCATTAAGGAAGCAATCCGTGACGTTCTGGACCTTGACCTGCCCAACATGGTCCAGTTGGACTGTTCGCTGTTGAGCGGGCTTCTGGCGGAGGCGCTCGTCAAAAAAACCCCGGACCACCTGGAAGCGGTTTTCTTCTGCAACTCCGGCACGGAAGCCAACGAAGGGGCTTTGAAATTTGCCCGTGCCGCCACCGGGCGCCCGAAGATCGTCAGCCTTCATGGCAGTTACCATGGTCTGAGCTACGGTTCACTTTCCGTGACGGGCAGCGTGAGTTTCCAGGAAGGCTTCGGGCCGCTCCTGCCCCACGTCAGCCGGATTCGGCTGGGGGATCTGGACGGTCTGGAAAAAGTGTTGCGGCGTGAGGACGTGGCGGCTTTTCTGTTCGAACCGGTACAAGGCAAAGGCGTCAAATACCCGCACGACGACTTTTACGTATCGGCCCAGGCGCTCTGCCGCAAGTACGGCACCCTGGTCATTGCGGACGAGGTGCAAACCGGTTTGGGCCGGACCGGTAAGCTGTGGGGGTTTGAGCATTGGAACCTGGAGCCGGACATTGTCACCGTGGCCAAGAGCTTAAGCGGAGGTTACGTGCCCTGCGGCGCCATTATCACCCGCCGCGCCATCTTCCAAAAAGTTTTTAACCGGTTGGACCGGTGCGTGGTTCATTCGAGCACTTTCGGCCGCAACAACCTTGCGATGGCGTGTGGTCTGGCCTCTCTCTCCGTCCTGGAAGATGAAGACCTCGTGCAAAATGCCGCCCGGCAAGGCTCGGCGCTACTTGAGCGTTTGAACGCCTTGAAGGAGAAGTACAGCTTTATCAAAGACGTGCGGGGCAAGGGCCTGATGATCGCGATTGAATTCCATGAGCCGCCGGAACTTGGAATGAAAATGGCCTGGCGCTTCCTTCATAAGATCGACAAGTCCCTGTTCCCGCAGCTGGTCATCGTGCCGCTGTTGAGCAAGCACCGTGTGTTGACCCAGGTTGCCGGGCACAACATGGACGTGATCAAAATTCTGCCGCCCCTGATGATCGGCGAGAAAGAGGTCGATTATTTCCTGCGAGCCTTTGACGATACCCTGGGCGGCTGCCGGCGCTTTCCCGGGCCGATGCTGGAGCTGGCGTTAAACACGGCTCGTAAGGCAAAAAAAGCTCGCGCCAGCCAGATCGCGGGCACGGCGGCGGCGCCGCCGCCGGACACGGTGCCGGCACCGGCGACCTGACGCCCGTCGTGGTAACATTCGTTTAATCCTGCGGATTGCCGGTCCATAAGGCGGCCAGGGCGGCGCCGGCCAGCAGGACGCAGGCGGCGCAGACACCGGGCCAGCCGAATCGGGTCCAGGCGAAGGCGGCAACCTGCGATCCGGCCGCGCCGCCGATGAAGGAGAGCACCATGTAAACCGAGTTCAGGCGGCTGTGCAGTTCGGTCGGCAACGCGTAAATGCGGGTTTGGTTGGCGATGTGGCTGCCCTGCACGCCCGCGTCCATCAGGATCACTCCCAGCGCCAGTGTCACCAGCAGTCCCGAGGCCGCTGCGGGCACGGCCATGAGCAGGAACGCCACGACGATCAGGACAAGGAAAAACGTGTTGACCGTTCGGGCCGGGCGGCGTTCGGCCCAGCGGCCGGCCACCTGGGCCGCCAGCGCCCCAGCCAGGCCGAGGAGCCCGAACAGGCCGACCACATCGCTGCCGTAACGTTGCGGCTGGGCATGCAGGTAGAAGGCGACGGTAGTCCAGAACATGCTAAACGCCCCAAAGCCGGCCGCGCCGAGGAACGAATGCCGGCGCAGAACGCGGTGGTGCGCGTAGAGCCGCGGCAGTGAAGAAAGCAGCTTAAGGTACCCCAGCGGCTGGCGGGTGTGCTGGCTCGGCAAGGCCAGCCAGAGAACGGCTCCGAGCGCGAGCATCAGGGCGGCGGCCAGCCGATAGACCGTCTGCCAGGAAGCATGGGCCCCGATAAACCCGCTTAGCGTGCGGGACAAGAGGATCCCGATCAGTAACCCGCCCATCACCTTGCCGACGATTCGACCACGCCGGTCGGCAGGCGCGAGCGTCGCGGCATACGGCACCGCCAATTGCGGCGTGATCGAGATCGTCCCCAGGCAAAAACTGGCCAGGAGCAACGGTATGAACGAGTGGACCAGCGTGACGCACAGCAGCGCCGCGGCGGAGCTTAGCGTCGTGACCACGATGAGGAGTCGCCGGTCGATGGCGTCCCCCCAGGGCAGGATGAAGAGCAACCCCGCGGCGTAGCCCAACTGCGTTGCGGTCGTGACCCAGGCCGCCTGCGCCGCACCGACTCGAAACGTGCTTGCGATCGCGGTCAGCAAAGGTTGGTTGTAATAAAGGTTCGCGACGACGGCTGCGGCGGTGAACGCCAGGAGCAGCACGATCAACCCGGAAGGCTCGGCATTTTCTCCCGGCACGGTCTTGCCCGGCGTCCCGGCCGGCTGGACCTCGGAAGGGCGGGGGCATGATTTCATTTCGGGTTTAACGCTCGAGTCACTCATGCAACATGATCCGGCCGAGGAAGGATGGCCGTTTTTCCATTTCGCGAAAAACCTTCCGCCCGCGCGCATCCGCCGAACACTTACGCTTGATTCTAAGGCCCTCAGGCGCGGCGGGTTCCTGCGGAAAGAGAATTATTTTAAAGCCGAATGGAGCCTTTGCAACTCAGTAGGAGCCTGTGCGGCAGGGGCCAAGGCAACCCGCCACCGCCCCGCAGCCACGGGCCGGGCGGACGCCATGCAAATAAATTTTTTTTATTGCCGGAAGCCGGCAAGCGTCAGGCGAGCCACAAACCGTGGAGTTCTGGTTTGCGGCCTTTTCCCGCTTGCAGCATTCGTGGCATGCCTCGTCACGCGTACGAGCCGGACGCCGTAATGCCCAGTTCAGCGCGGCGGGCTTTGCGTTCCGCGGCGACGCGCGCCTCGTAGCCGCTCTCGCGAAAGGCCGCGAGCGGGTCCAAGGGCAGATTGTGTTGCCGGCGCCATTCGCGGATAATCGGCCGCACGTCGGCATAAAAGGCCTCCCGCAGGCATTCTTCCGCATCAACCTGCTCGTTGCGTGCCTGGTGCCGCGCCAGTTTCTCATGGTCCACCGCGGCGGCCTTGGCGAACAATTCCTGCGCGGTGACCGCCGTTTGAATCATAGCCTCGATCTTCGGCTTATCGATGTGCGACTGGTCGATCATGTACGGGACTTGCACTTCCTGCTTCGTTTCCCAGCCGTAGAAGTGAATCTCGTGAAAGATCCGGAACGCCTGGTAGGGATCAATGGAGCCGAACGTGAGGTCGTCATCCGCGTATTTGCGGTCATTGAAATGGAAGCCGCCCAGCATCCCGGTATCCAGCAGCCACGCCACGATCTGCTCGATGTTCTGCGACAGGTAATGGTGGCCGCTGTCGACTGCCACCCGCGCCTTGGGTCCTACCTCCTTGGCGATAAGGTAAGACATGCCCCAGTCTGCGAGATCGGTGTGGTAGAAGGCCGGCTCAAAGGGTTTGTATTCCAGCAGCATCAGCTGGTCGGGGCCTAACGCCTCGTGCAGCGGCCGGAGCGTTTCGACCAGCGCGTGCTTGCGCCACCGGATATTGGCCTGGCCCGGGTAGTTGGATCCGTCCGCCAGCCAGATAAAGACGATTTGGCTGCCGGTCTGTTTGGCCAATGCGGCGCTGTCGAGCAAATGCTTCACCGCCGTGGCGCGAATCTCGTCGTCGCGGTTGCACAGCGAACCGTACTTATAGATCTGGTCCTGGAACAGGTTCGGGTTGATCGCCCCGATGCGGACCCCGTACTTCTGGGCAAGCTGCACGACTTCCGCAGGATCCTGGCCCGGACGGAAATCCCAGAGCACGTGCAGCGCCACCGAAGGACAAATACCCGTGAAGGCGTTGACCTGGCCGGCGTCGGCCAGTTTATCGTTGACGTCGATGGCGGCGGCATCCTGCAGAAATTTGCCGAAACGGGTGCCGGTATCGGCAAAGCCCCAGCTGGGGGTCTCGATGCGGAAGTGATCGAGTGCGGCCTGAATTTTCTGGGTATCAAGTTCGCTCATAAACGGGGGAGAAAACGGTTGACGACCCGGAACGGTCGACACGGAACCTCACCATGTCTACACATCATTTTTAATTTTTGTCTAGACATATGGAAAACCGGGGCCATCGTCCTCATCAGGTTCCTGCGCTTGCAAGGCACGCGCAGGTTTCCCGTCACCTCATGCCCAACCCCCGGCCCAATGTTCGCTTCCTGTGGTCATCCCGGCTGCGCACCGGAGGTGGCGCGATTACCTGACCCCTGAGCACGGCGCATCCAACCCAAATCATTTTTTTTATCTTCGGCGATGAGCGCACCTGTCATCGAACTGGTCGACATCTACAAATCATTCGGCAGCACCCGGGTGCTCGAAGGCGTCAGCCTGCCCCTGTACCCCGGCGAAGTGCATTCCCTGATGGGTGAGAACGGCGCAGGCAAAAGCACCCTGGTCAAAATCATGGCCGGGCTGTACCTGCCCGACCGGGGCGCGGTTCGCATCAACGGCCAGCAGGTGCTCTTCCGGTCGACGGCGCAGGCGCAGCACGCCGGGGTGTCCGTCATTTATCAGGAGCCGACGCTGTTTCGCGACCTGTCCATCGCCGAAAACGTCTTCATGCACCGGCAGCCGACGACGCGTTACGGCTGGATTGATTACGCCGCGATGAACCGGGCGGTGGCCGAACACCTCAAGCAGTTAGGCGTTTCGCTGCGGCCTGAGGACCCGGTGCTGGGGTTGAGCATCGCCGACCAGCAGATCGTCGAGATCATCAAGGCGCTGACGTTCGAGGCCAAGGTGCTGATCATGGACGAACCGACCGCCGCCCTTTCGCTCGAGGAGGTAAAGCGCCTGTTCCAGGTGGTGGAACGCCTGCGCGGCAAAGGGGTGGCGCTGATGTTTGTTTCCCACCGGTTGGAGGAAGTTTTCGCCATTTCCCAGCGCATCACCGTGATGCGCGACGGACGGGTGGTTGGGTCGGGACCAATCCAGGAATGGACCACCGAGGAGGTGATCCGCAAGATGGTAGGGCGCTCCCTGGACGCGCTTTACCCGAAAGAGAAGGTCGAACCGGGTAAAACCGTGCTGCGTGTAGCCGGCCTGCGCCGGGCCGGCGTGTTTAAGGACATCAGCTTCGAGGTGCGCCAGGGCGAGATCGTCGGGCTGGCCGGGTTGGTGGGCGCAGGCCGAAGCGAGGTCGCCCGCGCGATCTTTGGGATCGATCCCCTGGACGCCGGGGACGTGTCGGTGGACGGGATCACCTTACGCAACCACAGCCCGCAGGAGGCGATGGCGGCCGGGATCGGCCTGGTGCCTGAAGACCGCCAGCAACAGGGGTTGGTGATGGACATGACGGTGATGCGCAACGCCACCCTGACCGTCCTGGGCCAGGTGCAACGCTTCGGCCTGGTCTCACGGGCTAAAGAGCGGGCGATCTCCGCGCAGTGGACCCAGCGCATGCGGCTCAAAGGGCACATCGAGGAACCGGCTAATATTTTGTCAGGCGGCAACCAGCAAAAGGTGGTTCTGGCCAAATGGCTGGCTACCAAACCGAAGTTGCTCATTGTCGATGAACCGACCCGCGGCGTCGACGTGGGCGCCAAGTCGGAGGTTCACCGGACCCTGAGCCAACTCGCCAAGGAAGGGATGGCGATTATCATGATCTCCAGCGATTTGCCTGAAGTGATCGGGATGGCCGATCGCGTGCTGGTGATGCACGAAGGCAAACTCACCGCGGAACTGTCCCGCGCCGAAGCGGCCGAAGAGACGATCATGTTTGCCGCCACGGGCCAGACGGGGTCGCTTCATGATACGAAAGCCAAAGCGGCTTTAAATGGACAACACGACAGGAAAGCCGAAGCCACTCCCAACGGGCCGCCATGACAAAGGAAGCCAGGAACACTTCCAGCCGGCCAAGCCTCTTAAATGTCCTGGTGCGTAGCCGCGAGACCAGCCTGGTTGTGTTGATCGCGGTGCTGACCGTGGTGACGACGGCCCTGAACCCGCGGTTCTTGAACGCGCAAAATCTCAAGGACCTGATGTTGAACGTCTCGATCATCGCCCTGCTGGTGCTCGGCCAGACGGTGATCATCCTGATGCGTCAGATTGACCTGTCGATCAGTTCGATTGTTGGGATCACGGCCTTCCTCTCCGGAACCCTTTTTGTGAATCATCCGGGGATCCCAAGCCCCCTGGTGATTTTGCTGGCGATCCTGACGGGCCTCCTTCTCGGCGCAGTCAACGCCGCCTTGATTGCCTGGGGTAAGATTCCCGCATTGATCACCACCTTGGGAACCCTCTACATCTTTCGAGGCGCCGACTACGCCTGGGTTCACGGGCGACAGGTCAATGCGGTGAACGTTCCCGGTTCCTTCCTGGCCATCGGCACCTCGACTTTCTTAGGCATCCCGTACCTGACGTGGATCGTGCTGATTCTGCTGGTTGTTTTTTCGATCGCCTTACGGCAATACCGGGCCGGGCGCGAGTATTATGCCATCGGGAGCAATCCCGCTGCCGCCGTCCTGGCCGGCATCGACGTAACCCGCCGGGTTGCGATCGGGTTCATCATTTCCGGCGCCATTGCCGGCTTGGCGGGCGCACTCTGGCTGGCACGGTTCGGGACAGTCGATGCGACGGCGGGTGAGGGGATCGAGTTGACCGTTATCACATCGACGGTGGTAGGAGGCGTCGCGATCACGGGCGGGGTGGGGACGGTCGCCGGCGCGGTGTTAGGCGCCCTGCTCCTGAGCGTGTTTAACAGTACCCTGGTCTTTCTGCGGGTACCTTCGTTTTGGCAGCAGGCGTTCCAGGGCGCGATGCTTCTCCTTGCCATCGCAGTGGACGCTTACCTGGCGTACCGCCACGCTTTGCGCTCCAGGGTTAAATGGAGTCATGTATGAGCCAGAGTAAAACGACGGCCGCCACCACCGAAACCCAGCCGAGCACGCGCCGGCTTGCCCGGAAGGTTGGTTGGGAGGCGATGCTGGCCGTCCTGCTCGTGGTCGCTATCGTGGGCGGAAGCTTTCTCAACCAGGATTTCCTTTCTGCCGCCAATTGGACGAACCTTCTGGCCAACTTCGTGGAGATCGCCTTGATGGCGCTCCCGTTGAGCCTCATCGTCATCACCAACGAGATTGACCTGTCGGTCGCGTCGACCCTCGGGCTTTCCAGTTCCCTTCTCGGCTTGCTCTGGGACGCGAAGGTCCCGATGGTGTTCGCTCTTATCATTTGCCTGCTGGCGGGTGCCCTTTGTGGGGCGCTGAACGGCTTTCTGATCGTACGGTTCCGGTTGCCTTCGCTTGCCGTTACCATCGGGACGCTGGCGTTGTTCCGAGGGTTTGCGTACATCCTCCTGGGAGACAGGGCGGTTGCCGATTTTCCGCCCGAGTACACCGCGTTCGGGATCGGCGTCATTCCCGGCACGTTCATCCCGGCACCGTTCGGGATTTTTATTGTCCTCACGATCATCTTCTGGGTGGTGCTTCATCATTCCACGACCGGCCGGAGCCTGTATGCGGTCGGGGGCAACCAGACGGCCGCGCTTTTTTCGGGAGTCAGGCTTGCCCGGTTGAAGATGCTCTTATTCATCACTTCCGGGGTTATCAGCGCGCTGGCCGGAATCGTTTACACGTTCCGGTTCTCCAGCTCACGCGCCGACAACGGAACCGGCTTTGAACTCAGCGCGATTGCGGCCGTCTTCCTGGGCGGCGTCACGGTCCAGGGCGGAAAGGGCACGATCACCGGGGTGGTTCTCTCGCTCCTGCTGATCGGCATCATCAACAACGTTTTAACCCTGGCCGACGTGGCGAACGAAATCCTAAGGATTGTGACCGGGTCGTTGCTGATTATCAGCGTTCTGCTGCCCAACGTGATTGCCTCCACCCGCGAACGCTGGTGGCTGATGCAGCGCCAGCGGGAGATATCCCGGCTCGGCGCCGCGTCGATGACCAAATGAATGGTAACGAACCGTTTGCCTGTCTCCCGCCGAACCTCCAGTCCATACAGTTCCCCTCAGAACAAAGACCTCCCTATGAACAAAAGCTCCCTTGTTAAGACCCTGGCGATTGCGTTTTCCTTGACCTGCCTCGTAACGGCAGGCCGCAGTCAGGACAAACCGATCAAGAAAGATTTGAAGCTGGCGTTTGTCCCGAAGAACATCAACAACCCGTACAACGTTATCGAGACAAAGGGCTCGATGGACGCCTGCAAGGAGATCGGCGCCCAAGGCAAGGTGGTCGGCCCGTCGGACGCGTCCGCTTCGTCCCAGGTTTCTTATATCAACACGTTGATCACCCAGCGGCAGAACGGAATTGCACTCGCCGCGAATGATCCGAACGCGCTGATTCCCTACCTCAAACGGGCCAGGGACCAGAAAATCCAGGTCGTGACGATGGACTCCGACACCGCCCCGGATGGCCGGACGCTGTTCATCAATCAAGCGTCGGCGGAAGGCATCGGGCAGGGAGAAGTTCAAATCCTGGCCAAAGAAATCGAATATAAAGGCGACATCGCGATCCTGTCCGCTACGCCCAACGCAACCAACCAGAACACGTGGATCAAGTACATGGAGGAAGAACTCAAAAAGCCCGAGTACAAGGACATGAAGCTGGTGAAAACTGCGTATGGTAATGATGACGACCAGAAGTCCTTCACCGAAACCCAGGGCTTGCTCCAGGCGTACCCTAACCTAAGGGGAATCATCAGCCCGACGACCGTCGGCGTTGCGGCCGCTGCGCGTTACCTTTCCACCAGCCCTTACAAGGGCAAAGTTGCCCTCGTCGGTCTCGGCACCCCGAATCAGATGCGCCAGTTTGTGAAGGACGGCACGGTGAAAGAATTCGCCCTCTGGAACCCATCCGACCTCGGCTACCTGGCTGCCTACGCCCTTGCCCAATTGGCTTCGGGCAATATCCAGGGTAAAGAAGGGGAAAGCTTTACGGCCGGAAAACTTGGGTCCCGCACGATCGGCAAAGACGGCGTGGTGATCCTGGGACCGCTCACGGTGTTCACCGCCGAAAATGTCGACCAGTTTGATTTTTAAACCGGGCCGCCGGGTGACGGAACCCCTCCGCTTATGCATCCCTCCTGGAATCCTGCAGACGGCCTCCGCGTTGGCCTTTTCGGCATCGGTCTGGAGACGTACTGGCCGCAATTTGCAGGTCTGGAGCAACGGCTTATCGGGTACGTCGAACGGGTAGCGGCAAAGCTGCAGCGGCCGGGAATGGAAGTGGTGAACCTCGGCCTGATCGACACGCCCGAAAAGGCCCAGGCTGCCGGGCATCGCTTCCGCCAGGCCGACGTGGATATAATCTTCCTGCACGTCACTACTTACGCGCTTTCCTCGACGGTGCTGCCCGTGGTGCGGCGGGCCAAGGTACCGGTCGTGATCCTGAACCTGCAGCCGGAAGCCGCGATCGACTATCAACGCTTTAACCGGATGGGCGATCGCACGGCGATGACGGGCGAATGGCTGGCGTATTGCGCCGCGTGCCCGGTGCCGGAAATCGCCAACGTGTTCAGCCGTTCGGGTATCAGGTTCCACCAGATCACCGGCATGCTGGGCGATGACCCGCAGTGCTGGGATGAGGTCGACGAATGGATCGAGGCGGCGCGCGTGGCGCACGCCATGGAGCACAACCGTTTGGGCGTCATGGGCCATTACTACAACGGGATGCTCGACATCTACTCCGACCTGACGCAGCAGTGCGCCTCGTTCGGCGGCCACATAGAAATCGTGGAAGTCGATGAGTTGGCTGCCTTGCGGCGGGAGGTGACCGCGGACGATGTCGCCGGGCGCGTCGCGTATTTCCAGGAGGTCTTCGACGTGCAGCCCGATTGCCCTCAGGAGGAGTTGGCGCGCGCTGCGCGCACCTCAGTGGCCCTGGACCGGTTAGTGGAAATTCACCGGCTCGGCTCGCTGGCGTATTACTACCTGGGCACGGGTAACGCGGAAAACGAGGACGCCATCAGCTCGATCATCCTGGGTAACTCGTTGCTGACGGCCCGCGGCATTCCTGCAGCAGGAGAAATGGAAGTCAAAAACGTGCAAGCCATGAAGATCATGGACTGCTTCGGCGCGGGCGGCTCCTTCACGGAATACTACGCCGTGGACTTCAATGACGACGTCGTCTTGATGGGGCACGACGGGCCGGGCCATCTCGCCATCGCGGAGGGTAAAACCAAGGTGCGCCCGTTGAAGGTTTACCACGGCAAAGTGGGCCGGGGACTGTCGGTGGAGATGTCGGTCAGGCACGGGCCGGTCACCCTGCTATCCTTGGTGGAAAGCCGCGGTGGAGGTTTGAAGCTGTTGGCGGCGGAAGGTGAGTCGGTGCCCGGGCCGATCCTGGAGATCGGCAACACCAACAGCCGTTACCGGTTCGGGATCGGGGCGCGGCGTTTTATTCAGGACTGGAATGCCCAAGGTCCAGCTCACCATTGCGCGATCGGAGTGGGCCATCTCACGGGTAAACTGCGCAAACTGGCTGCCTTGCTCAACATGGAGTTCGTCCAAGTCTGCCGGGCGGAGGAACGACTGACGCCATGATCCGGAAATGTTTTGTGATGCAGTTGCACCCGGACGCGGAAGAGGAATACCGGCGGCGGCACAACCCGATCTGGAAGGAGCTGGAGGAAGTCCTTCGCTCGCACGGCGTGCATAACTATTCGATCGCCCTGCACCCTGATACCAGGCAGCTTTTTGCCTACGCCGAAATCGAGGACGAAGACCGCTGGAACGCGATTGCGGAAACACCGGTCTGCCGTCGCTGGTGGGACTCCATGGCAAGTTTGATGGAGGTGAACGCGGATAATTCACCGCGTGCGATTGAACTTCGGGAACTGTTTCACCTGGAATGAAGCGCCTGGTGCGAAGCAAAACGACACACTGCACTAGCCTGGGGACCGCCTTACGGCCCGAAAGGGCAGGCTCAACGAACCTGAAACAGGGTGCAGTCCAGCGTTTACCCTGAGAAAGCATTCCTCACATTCGAGCCCTGGTTCATGAACCCGACCTACTATATCGCATGCGACCTCGGGGCCGAAAGCGGCCGCGTGATGCTCGGCCGGCTTGAGGACGGCCGGTTGACGCTGGAGGAGATGCACCGTTTTCCCAGCGCCGCCGTTCGCGTGTCGGGATCGCTGCGCTGGGATGTGCTGCGCCTTTTCGATGAACTCAAAGCCGGGGTGCGCAAGGTTGCCCAACGCAAGGTGCCGGTGGCCAGCCTCAGCGTGGATTCCTGGGGGGTGGATTACGTGTTGATCAACGCCGTCCACCCGATGCTGGCGCCGCCGTTCCACTACCGCGATGCGCGCACCGAGAGCACGTACGATGCGGTGCGCGCGCAGGTCGGTCCCGAACTGATCTTTGCCGAGACGGGCATCCAGTTCATGCCCATCAACACGATCTACCACCTGGCTTCCGACGTGGAAAAGAGCCGGGCGCTTCTCGAGGCGGCGGATTGTTTTCTGACCATCGGCGACTATTTCAATTACCTCTTTTCCGGCGTGCCGTGCGTGGACGAGAGCCTTGCCAGCACCACCCAACTCTATAACCCGCGCACCCGCGCCTGGTCCGATATCCTGATCGAGCGGTGCGGGTTCCCGCGCAAAATCTTTCCGCGGATTGTCGCGCCGGGCACGGTCCTGGGCCCGTTGTTGCCGGAAGTGGCGGCCGAAACCGGCTTGGATGAACTGCAGGTAGTGGCCACCTGTTCCCACGACACCGGAGCCGCAGTGGCGGCGGTCCCGGCCGGGGAAGGGGACGATTGGGCTTACCTCTCTTCAGGCACCTGGTCGCTGCTGGGGGTGGAACTGCCGCAGCCGCTCATCAGCGAGAAGATCCGCGAACGCAATTTCACCAACGAGGCCGGCTACGGCGGCACGACGCGCTTTTTGAAGAACATTGTCGGGTTGTGGGTCGTGCAGGAATCGCGGCGGGAGTGGGCACGCCAGGGCCGCGAACTCGATTACGGCGCGTTGACGCGCGAAGCACAGGAGGCGGAGCCGTTCCGCTCGCTGATCAACCCGCGCGCCGTGCGGTTTCTCAAGCCGGGTGACATGCCCCAAAAGATCGTGGCTTACTGCCGTGAAACCGGCCAACCGGCGCCTGAAACGCCGGGGCAGTTCGTGCGTTGCATCCTGGAAAGCCTTGCGCTGCTTTACCGCGTCACGCTGGAGGAAATGGAACAACTGACCGGGCGCACGGTCCGGCGGTTGCACATCGTCGGCGGCGGCAGCCAGAACGCGTTGTTAAACCAGTTTGCCGCCAGCGCCACCCAGCACCGGGTTATCGCCGGACCGGCGGAAGCAACCGCCATCGGTAACGTGCTGCTCCAGGCGCTCGCTCTCGGGCATCTCGACTCGTTGGCTGCCCTCCGTCAAATCGTGCGCAATTCGTTTAGCCTGCAAACCGTCGAGCCGCTCGAGGCTGAGAGCTGGCAGGCTGCCTACCAACGGTTCCTGGGAAAGACCCTCGCGACATGAACTACCGACACGTAAATCACTTGTGGGACGACGCGGCCGCTTCAAAGCTGGACCCGGTGGGCCGGCTTATCTACCGCTCCAACCTGCTGGGCTCTGACCAGCGCATCACCAACACCGGCGGCGGCAACACCTCGGCCAAAATCCTCGAGCAGGACCCGCTCACCGGCGAAAAGGTCGAAGTGCTTTGGGTAAAAGGGTCCGGGGGCGACCTGCGCACCAGCAAGCGCGAGAACTTTTCATCGTTGTACCAGGCCAGGTTGCTCGAACTGCAGAAGCTGTACGCGACCGAGCCGGAGAAAGGGCCCAAGACGCCCGCCGAAGACAAAATGGTCGCGATGTACGCGCACGCGACGTTTAACCTGAATCCGCGGGCTCCATCGATCGACACGCCGCTGCATGCGTTCATCCCTTTCAAGCAGGTCGACCATATGCACCCCAACGCGGCCATCGCGATCGCGGCGGCCAAAAATTCGGAGCGGTTGACCAAAGAGATTTATGGCGACGAGGTGATCTGGACGCCGTGGCTGCGGCCCGGCTTCGAGCTTGGCCTGGCCTTGCAGCGCATCTGCAGCGAGCATCCCGGCGCCAAGGGCGTGATCCTGGGCCAGCACGGTCTGATCAACTGGGCCAACGACGACAAGGAATGTTACGAACTGACGTTGACGCTCATCGAAAAGGCCGCCGATTACATCGAGGCCAGGTACGCCGAAAAGGGTGGGGACGCCAAAGCCTTCGGCGGCCGGAAATACCAGACCCTTGAGGAGGCCCGCCGGCACGGAATCTGGGCGGCAATCCTGCCATGGCTGCGCGGCCAGGTCAGCCAGCAAAGGCGCTTCATCGGCACCCTCCAGGAAGACGAACGCATCTGGCGCTTCGTTAATTCGAACGATGCCGCCCGCCTGGCGGAACTCGGCACCAGTTGCCCGGACCATTTCCTGCGCACCAAGATCAAGCCGCTCTACGTCGATTGGAATCCGCAAGGCGAAGACCTCGGCGCGCTGAAAGCCAGGCTGCAAAGCGGGCTGGAAAAGTACCGGCAGGATTACGCCGATTACTATAACCGTTGCAAACGACCCGACTCCCCGGCCATGCGTGACCCGAACCCGACGGTGATCCTGATCCCCGGCCTCGGCATGGTCGCCTGGGGCAAAGACAAATCCGAGTCGCGGGTCACGGCCGAGTTCTACAATTGCGCCGTGGAGGTGATGCGCGGGGCGGAAGCCATCGACGAGTACATCGCCCTGCCGCAGCAGGAAGCCTTCGACATCGAGTATTGGCTGCTGGAGGAAGCCAAGCTGCAGCGCATGCCGGCCGAAAAAGAACTGGCCCGGCAGGTCGTCGTCGTCATCGGCGCCGGCTCGGGCATCGGCAAAGAGGTCGCGCACCGTATCGTCAAAGACGGCGCGCACGTCGTGTGCGTGGATTTGAACAAGGACGCCGCGGCGGCCACCGCCAAAGAGATCACCGACCGCTACGGGCTGGGCATCGGGGTGGCCGGCACGGGCCTATCCAACTGCGGCTTGGCGGTGGGTTTGAGCGGCAACATCACCGACCGGGCCAGCGTGCGGGCCATGTTGAACGAAGCTGCCCTGGCCTACGGGGGGTTCGATTCGATCGCGGTGACGGCCGGCATCTTTGTCGCCCCGGACACCACGGGCCACATCCCCGATGAGAAGTGGGGGTTGACCTTTGCCATCAACGTCACCGGGTCCTACCTGGTGGCGGATGAAGCGGCCAGGACCTGGAAAGAACAAGGCCTGCGGGGCAGCCTGGTGCTGACCACCAGCGCCAACGCCGTGGTGGCCAAAAAGGGAAGCGTGGCTTACGACACCTCCAAAGCCGCCGCAAATCACCTCACCCGCGAACTGGCGGTCGAGCTGGCCCCGCTGGTGCGGGTGAATGCCGTGGCTCCGGCCACCGTGGTGCAGGGCAGCGCCATGTTCCCGCGCGACCGGGTGATCGCTTCCCTGGCCAAGTACAACATCTCGTATTCTGAAGATGAGCCGACCGAATCGCTGACCCAAAAGTTAGCGCAGTTTTACGCCGACCGGACCCTGACGCGCTCGCCGATCACCCCGTCCGACCAGGCCGAGGCGTTCTACCTGCTGTTAACGAACCGCTTGAGCAAAACCACCGGGCAGGTGATCACCGTCGACGGGGGCCTGCACGAAGCCTTCCTGCGGTGAAAATCACCCTGTTCATCCCGTGCTTTGTCGACCAGCTGTTTCCCCGAGTGGGAGTCAGCGCGGTGCGCATCTTTGAAAAACTGGGCCACACGGTCGACTTCAAAGAGGCGCTCGTCTGCTGCGGCCAGCCGGCGTTCAACGCGGGTTATTGGGAGGAAAGCCGCACGATCGCGCGGCGGGTGGTGGAGGCCTTGCGCGGTCAGGACCCGGTCGTGGTGCCGTCCGGGTCCTGCGGGGCGATGCTCAAGAACTTTTATCCGGAGCTGTTTCGCAACACGCCCCTGGCGGAAGCCGCCCATGAGCTGAGCCGGCGGACGTTTGAGTTTTCCTCCTTCCTGGTTGATGAGCTCGGCATCACCGACCTCGGCAGCCGGTTCCCGGCCAAGGTCACCTTCCACGACGGTTGCCATGGCCTGCGGGAACTGCACATCAAGAACCAGCCGCGCCAATTGCTGGAGCGCGTAAAGGACCTGAAGCTGGTCGAGATGGAGGATCAGACCAGCTGTTGCGGGTTCGGCGGCACGTTTGCGGTGAAGTTCCCGATGATCTCGACGGCCATGGGCGAAACCAAGTCGGCTTCGGCGCTGGACACGGGCGCCGAATACCTGGTGTCAAACGACTCCAGTTGTTTGATGCACCTGCAAGGGCTGTTGAGCCGCCAGGGGCAGAAGCTTAAAACCATCCACCTCGCCGAGGTCCTGGCCAGTACCTGAATCAACCGCCTGCTACGCGTCCACGACCACGCCTGATTCGAACGCTGAAGTAACGCTTTTCCGCTTTTACCTATGCTTTCCGCCCTCGCCGCCAAGTTCAAAGCCCGCTCAGCCGAGGTGACCGCCGACCTGGGCCACCGGGCAAAGATCCGCGCCGCCCTGAAAAGTTATGAAACGGCGCGCGACGAACGCAAGGCACTCTACCAGGACTGGCAGGCGGCCCGGTCGGGCGCGTCCGCCATCAAGTGGGAGGCAGTCAATCACCTGGACGCTTACCTGGTCCAATTTGCGGAGAAGCTGGCGGGGCGCGGCACCAAGGTGTTCTGGGCCGCCAACGGCCGGGAGGCCCGCGATTACGTCATCGCGCTGGCCAAAGAAAAAGGGGCCCGCTCGATTATCAAGTCGAAGAGCATGACCTCGGAGGAAATTCACCTCAACGAGGGCCTGCGCCAGGCCGGGTACGAGGTGGTCGAATCTGATTTAGGCGAATACATCGTGCAACTGCGGGAGGAAGCCCCTTACCACCTGGTCTTCCCGGCCATGCACCTGACCCGCAACGAGATCAGCGACCTGTTCCAGAAAAAGCTGCATTCGGCGCCGACGGATAATCCCGAAGAGCTTACCATGATCGCCCGGCGGGAGCTGCGCATGAAGTACCTGCAGGCCGATATGGGCATCAGCGGCGCAAACTTCGGCGTCGCCGAGACCGGGATGATCTCCATCACCGAGAACGAAGGCAACGCGCGCCTGACGACGGCGTTGCCGAAAGTGCACGTGGCCCTCATGGGCATCGAAAAGGTGATCCCGAAATTATCTGACCTGGCGCTGTTCCTGCCGTTGTTGGCCACCGCGGGGGCCGGCCAGCAGCTCACGGGCTACAATTCGCTCATCGGCGGGCCGCGGCAGCCGGATGAGCCTGACGGGCCGGAAGAGTTTCACCTTATCCTGCTGGATAATCGCCGGACGCAGTTGTTGGCCGATGCCGAGCAACGGGACGCCCTGCACTGCATCCGTTGCGGCGCCTGCCTGAACGTCTGCCCGATTTTCCGCAACGTGGGCGGCCACACGTACGGCACGACCTACCAGGGCCCGATCGGCTCGGTCATCACGCCCCACTTGCGCGGGTTGATGGAATGGAAGCACCTGTCGTACGCCTCCTCGCTGTGCGGCGCGTGCACCGAAACCTGCCCGGTAAAGATCGACCTGCACCATCACCTGTTGCACAACCGGCGCAACGCCGTCGGCCGGCAGCCGGACCCGGCGGAGCGTTTGGCGTTTCGTGCCTTCGCCTTCCTGACCCGCTTCCCCGGGTTGCTCAACGGCTTGGCCCGGCTGAGCCGCCCGCTGATGCCGGTGGCTAACGCGGCCCGCTCAATCCTGCCGCCGCCGGTGAAAGGCTGGGTGGTGTCGCGCGACCTGCCGCCGGTCGCGCCGAAAAGTTTTCGAGATTACTGGAGGGCACGGACGCGATGAGTTCGGACCGGCGCGAAGACATCCTGGGGCGGATTCGCGAAGCCTTGCGGATCCCTGCGCCCCGCGCGCACGACGGGAAGCATGCCGGGGCGGCGGGGTCTGTCCCTGCCGGCAAAGTGCAAGCGCAAGCGCGGGCCTGGCTGCCGGCCGTGCCCCCTGATGGCGAAGGCCGGCTCGCCCTGTTCGAAAAGAATTGTACCCAGCTCCGGACCGACCTTCGATTGGTGGCCGGGGCAAAGGAGGCCGCGGAGACCCTGGCGAGCCTCCGCGATGCGCACCACTGGACGGCGGCCGCCGCGCACCATCACCCGTTGCTCGACCGGATCGTGCCCGCGCTCGGGATCGAAACCCTATACGCGGAACAACCTACGGAGCCGAAATCGCTCGAACGGTGTTCGGTGGGCATCACCGCTTGCGACGCGCTGGTGGCGCAGACCGGCTCCATTCTGCTGACCTCGCGCAGCGCGGGCGGGAGGGCCCTGTCGGTGTTGCCCCCGCACCACGTGGTGATCGCGCAGGCCGATCAGCTCGTGCCGGACCTGCCGGCGGCCTTTGACCTGCTCTATTCGCGCTACGGAAATAGTTACCCCAGCTTCGCCACCTTTATCACCGGACCGAGCCGGACCGGTGACATCGAGCGGATCCTGGTGCTCGGCGCTCACGGCCCACGGAACCTGACGGTCATCCTCATACGGTGAGTGGCGGAGTTCGGAGTTCGGTCACACGGCGGGCACAGCGGGCTTGGCGGGCACGACGTAAGAGTTCACACGGCGAACACGGCGGACCACGGCGACCACGGCGGAAAGAAGGGGAAAGGGTTCGGAGTTCGGAGTTCGGAGTTCGGAGCTCGGAGCTCGGGGTTAGGAGTGCGGTCACACGGCGGGCACAGCGGGTTTGGCGGGCACGGCGACAGAGTTCACACGGCGAACACGGCGGAACACGGCGACCAC